>JAGQQS010000474.1 GCA_020426105.1 Planctomycetaceae bacterium | reverse complement strand
AGTACCTGTTGCTGGAAGAAATCGGCAGAGGCGGAATGGGGCTGGTTTACAAAGTCGTCCAGGAAAACCTCAACAAAATCTTTGCCATGAAACTGCTTTCAGCGGCGCGAGTCAATGAACCGCGAATGCAGCTAAGATTCCGCCGCGAGATGCGGGCCGCTGGTAAGATTGATCATCCGAACGTTGTGCGGGCTTCGGATGCGGACGAAGTGGATGGTGTGTACTTTCTGGTCATGGAGTTTGTAGACGGAGTAGACCTGTCAGCGTTGCGCAAACATCACAAACGATTCTCCGTCGGACACGCCTGTGAAATGATTCGGAAAGCAGCCGTGGGACTTGAAGAGATCCACCGGGCCGGTATGGTGCACCGGGACATGAAGCCCGGCAATCTGATGTTGTCGCGTGATGGCCAAATCAAGATTCTGGATCTGGGGCTCGCCCTCCTGAATCCGCAGTATGCGATGGTCGCGACAAACCTGACATCGGCCGATCAGCTGGTGGGGACGATCGACTACATGTCTCCGGAACAGGCCGGAACGACGCATCGGGTTGATCACCGAGCGGATATTTTTGGACTTGGCGCGACGTTGTTTACCCTGTTGACAGGCCGCACGCCACTGCCAGGTGGCAATGCCAATTTGATTCAGAAATTGTCGGCTCTGGCGATTGAGACGGCACCTTCGGTGCAGTCATTCCGCGACGATGTGCCCGACGAATTGGCGGCAATTGTTGCACGGATGCTGCAAAAAAATCCGGAGCAGCGGTATCAAAATGCTCTCGAGGTGGTGAACGCCTTGCAGCCGTTTTGCGATGGGACTGGTCTGGCAGACCTGGTCCCGGAGGTACCGGTCTACAGGATTTTAGACTCAGTTTCTGAGTGGAATTCCGAGCATGACACTGTTTTGATGAGCGGCAGGGCAGCATTGCGAAATGGTCTCCAAATTGACGCAGAACAAAATCAGACTTTTTTGAAACGTCGGACTTTGGAATCTGAATCGTCTTTCGAAACGAAGTCCACGGGGGCTGAGTCCGTCGTGCAGATCAGCGAAAGCGGAAGAGCCGCGGCGTTTGAACATGAAACATCCTCGTCATCAGCACGTATGCCATTTTTTAGGCCTCTGTTCTTTCCTGCTGTCATTGCTACGATTGCAGGGGCGGTCTGGAGCTATCAGTACTCTAAGAAAAACACGGGCGCGGAATCACCATCGGTCCCTCAGGAAAAAACGATCACTGCCACCGCGACCCCGGTTGATGAATCGACGAATGCCAGCTTTATCGACGCACCAACGCCCATTACCAGCGTGCCACCTTTAGATCTGGTCGTTGACGGACTGAAGTCAATTGCAGCAGCTCCGCAGCGCGACATCACGGCTGTGGAAACAACGTTGCCATGGAATATGTTTTCGGCGACTGTGGCTCCCGATCAGCGCACTGCCGCCATTCATCAGGCGATTCAGTTTGTTCCAGCCAGTCATATGGTGCAACGTCTCTTGACTGAGCCATCGCCGTCTATTCGGGCGGGGCTTTTGTTGGCGCTGAGTGAATTTCCGCAATCCGATGTTCTTGCAGCAGTTGGAGGTGTCCCCAATTCGACGGACTTTGTCGATACGCTGCTGCAATGGTATGTGAAAGATCCCGATTCTGAAGTTCACGCCTGCGCTGAGTTCCTGCTGCGATGTTGGGGGCAGCAACAACGGATTGATCAACTGAGAACACTCATTGAGCAGAAGCCAATACCGGTCGAAGGTGGCTGGTATCAGCCATCTCACGTGTCAGCGATGGTGGTCATCCCCGGCCCGTTGACGGCATCCATTGGTTCACCTGCTGACGAACCGAACCGATTCATGACGCCCGAACAGAACGAGGACCAGCACTCAGTCACGGTCCCGTACACTTTTGCCATCGGACTGACCGAAATCACACGCCATCAATACTGGCGATTACGCAATCGTTACTGGGAGGATCCTCCACCGGACAATCCTGACGTGCCCATCAATCAAATTCGCTGGGAACATGCTGCCGCGTTCTGCAACCGGTTGTCGCTGCAGGACTGTCTTGAAGAAAAGGACCTTTGCTACATCACCGTCAAGAATTCAAATGGAACCCATTGGCGTCAGAAACCGGATGCCCTGAATCTTTCCGGCTATCGGCTGCCAACCGACGACGAATGGGAAATCGCGTGCCGTGCTGGAACGCGGACCAGCCGGTCATTTGGTAACGACCCGGCATGGATCGACCGCTATGCGGTTTGCAACAATTCCGAAGCGAATCTGCTCAGTGTGGCCAGCCGAAAACCCAATTCGCTGGGCCTGTTTGACATGCTGGGCAATGTTTCAGAATGGATTCACACGGACATGGAAAATGCAGAAGATGAAAAAGGCCTGCGTCGCATCCGCGGCGGTTCAGCGTGGACATCGCTTTCAGACGTTCGATCAGCGGCCCGCTATGTCTACCCCTCTCGCGAGAGATCACCCAAAATCGGTTTCCGGGTGGCACGCACGATTATCCTCGATTCTGATCAACATGCAGAGCCCGGCCACATTCTGAGCGCGGTTGAATTCGAAGTCGGACCACCAGCGTGCACACCGCAGACACAGCCATTTGCCGATTCCAGGTTCATTCCGCTGCGGCACCAGGAGGTTGTCCGATTCGGCACATGGGATGCACGCGACTCACCGGTCCGCTCCTTTCGTCTGACGAATACTTCGGACCAGCCGTTGCGAATGACAGAACTGCCGTCCCTGAACGGAGTCTTCGAGTATGAAACAGAACCTCCACTTGAAATCGCTCCGCACGAGACTGCTGAATTCAGAATCCAGATTCCAGTTCACCGCGTTGGGGAACTCACTTGTGATTTGAATTTCCGATTCGATGGTGAGAACGTTTCGAAGTTGCTGTCGATTCGATTGCATGGCTGCATTGAAGGTCCACTGCTGGAGGTGTTTAATGTCGGGCGATTCGGAACTTCAGGAAAATCAACGAATATGGGCAGCGTTCCAATGGGCTCTAAAGCGGGAACTCGATTGTTCCTGAGAAACATTGGTGACCAGCCGGTGGAAGCCAGCGTAACAAGTGTTTCCGGCCCATTCACGATGGTAGATCCCCTGGAAGGAACCCTTGTGCCGCATCAAATGGACAAATCGTTCCGACTTATCCTTGATACGTCCAAACCTGGCCCTGCAGAAGGGACGATCAAGCTGAACTCAGAACAGGATCCGCCGACGGAATTCAGTTTTTCAGTTCGAGCGAACGTGTCTGAGTTGAAGTCATTCAGTCCCATTGGAGTGTTCCGCAACGGGACATGGCTGATCGACCACAACCGCGATACGGTCATCGATGAAACCATCGAATTTGGTACAACGGGCGATTCTCCGCTGACGGGCGATTGGAACGGAGACGGCATTTGTGACATCGCGGTCTGGCATAAGACGGATGATGGCAGAGTCCAGATTCAGCTGCGGCTGAGAGGAGATCCTGCGGCAATTCCCCTGGCAAAGACCGATATGTTCCTGGAATCAGGCGAATGTATACCTGTTGCTGCTGACCTGGATGGTGACGGGAGATCAGAAATCGGATATGTAATCGATCAGGTTCCCGGACGTAGTCTGATCTGGGTCTTCGACGCGGAGCATGACGAAACGTTTTCAAATAGATTTGTGTTTGGCCCGATTGGGAGTGATCCGGTGATTGGCGACTGGGATGGCGACGGAGTCGATGAAGTGGCGGTGTCCTTTCACGGTGATCCGGCACCTCGCGGCAGCAGGCTTTGGTACACGAAAGAGCCCGGCACGCCGGAGCTGCGAGAACGAGCCTACCTGAGTCCTCATGACTTCCCGGTAGCTGGTGACTGGGATGGAGATGGCGACGACGATTTCGGCGGTTGGCGGCCGATGCCGAATTCGCCCAGTTTTTGGCAATTCGAAACCAGCGGTGATTCGCACAGTAACTGTGATCTGGAAGGGTTCGGGAAAGAAGGCGACCTGCCGTTTGTACTGCGTTGTCGAGTCAGGCATCTGCATCAGAAATAGCCACGCCCGGTCGATCTGCAGTTGCTTTAGTGTTTGAAGCAGGGTGTGTGCCGCGTCAGCGAAACACACCATGGCCTCTGCCGTTGACACCGATGTCCGATTGCACACCACGAGTGACCGGGAACGGCTTTGTTTATGTTCCATTCGCGCGACTTCGCGTCCATTCGCGGTTCCAAATTCTTTTTTGTTGTGAACCGCGAATCGACGCGAATG
>JAGQQS010000473.1 GCA_020426105.1 Planctomycetaceae bacterium | reverse complement strand
TACCGTGCACGAAAACGTTTCGCTCGATAAATTCCGTGCCATTGTCGGATTCCGTTTCCGTGTTACGATTCCACAAATGCGCCCCTTGCCGCTGGCCTTCGATTTTGCCTTCCCGGTGCGGTCGGAAAAGGAAGACAACGAGCGTATTTTCAGCTTCTACGTGGGCATCAATCGTTAACCGCTACGCGCAGTCCCCGCGGCTCAGACGTTTCCTTCCAGCTTTTCAACAATCTCGTTTAATGCGTCCCGCAAGCGGCTCCGGACAGATTCCGGTTGTTGATCGAGTGCTTTCAGCATTTTGGGGGACAGTGCCTTATTTAGTTTGTCCATCATCGCTGATGCACGCTTCCAGAATTGTTCGGGCGTAAGTTCCTGACGTTCCGCGCCAGGTTCAGCGTCACGTACTTTAGGAGCGGGAGCGGCAGCATCCGCTCTGAAGGGCGCGTAGCTTTCACCGGCGTCACGAGCGACCATGTCCATCGTTGCCGTTCCCGCCCGTTCTCCGGCAGGAATTCCAGCCCGGTCACCCATGCCGCTGGGCGTAAACTGAGATGGATCAACAACGCGCGAAAGTGGTACGGTCGAGGTATCGAACCCCAGTGGTGCGGCCCACTCCGAATACCCTTCCGATGATTCCGCGAACAAATCTTCACCGCGCTGAGCGCGGCGCCAGGCCCGCATTTCTGCAACGGTCGCGTCAGAATCCTGTGCCCAGGTAAGGCAGTCTTCTGCATCGTCCCAGTTGAGAGCCACGTAGAAGAAGGACCATTTGAGTCCGGGAAACTTTTCATATGTTTTCCCAAACGCTTCCCAGACACGACGACGCTGGAAAATCTGGTCACCGCTAAGTCCGACCATCTGGCCGAATTCCGCATCGGTTCGCCCGCGAGCGTAGCGTTGAGTCCAGTTTGAGGCACACTCGCCGACAACCCAGTTGCATTGGCTGACTGCTTCGCGAGCTCTTGAAATCAGGACTTCCTCGGTTTCTTTCACGTCACATGATCCTCTTGAAGTTGCTTTTTTCACATCAATCGCACGGACATTCCATCCTACGCAGAGAAATTTCTTCGTTCTACCAAACGAGCCCCGAACCCGCCGAAATCCTGAATGTCCCTGGAATTGCAGCATTCTCATTGCAGGCTCACAGCAGATCTCGCGGAAAAATCCGCCACAACTCACCAGATCACATTCCAGGTTCTGGCGTTGCACCAGATTTTCCGAAGGATTTCAGTGCAGCAGAGTAGACTGTCAGCCGATACTTTCGGTATAAATCGGCGAGGCAGAGTGGACGTTAAAGTTCCCGCAAACTGCCTCGTTTACAATCTGAATGGTACCGACTGGGGTGGTAGCCAAGTGGCTAAGGCAACGGATTGCAAATCCGTCACGCGCGGGTTCGACTCCCGCCCGCCCCTCTTTCAAAAACGCTGGGTTTTCCTTGGTGAAGACCCCGCGTTTTTTTTTTGCGGTTCAAGCATCACTCGGCTGGCGTGGGTAGCAACATGGCCGCAGAATCGTGCTTCCGGTCGAATGCTGACCAGAAGCGTCCGCTATAGAATCTGCGTCGGATTAAACGCAGATGGTCAGTGTCGTTGTGCTGGTGTCGCAGCAGACTTTTCAACGCAAACTCCGCGATGTGAAATTCAGATCATCGATTGAAAATTCAACATGGTGCCCACCCGACTGGATGTTGAAAACCCCGAAGCTGTCAAAGACAGCGCCTCGTTCCCGATCACCAGGACGCAGCGAAATGCTGCGAAGGTCCCCGTCGAATACGGTTTCAATAGTTCCGAGGCCATCAGATCCTGCCGGGTTGTAGTTCAACTGCCATGTATGAGTTTTCTTGTCGGCACGCAGAACAGGCAGCGAACCGACGCCGATGACATCCTGTGAGTCCACAACTCCCTCCCGTTGCGTTGTTCGGTACGTCGCCCGAAAATAGTGTCCGATTCGACTGGGGCCCTCAATCATCACGGCCAGTAAGTCTGATGACGCCTGCTCATGTTCGGCAAGGATATGATCGCGTTTTGCTGCCGAGTTGAACCAGCCGATACAGAAACCACTGTCAGCAGCAGAACTGTGCATGACGACTGTACCTGACGCATGCAGTGGGTCTTCCAGAGTTATCCGTCCGACACCGGCAGCATACCAGCACGGTTTCTCATCTCGAAAAATAACCCCGCCCAGTTCACCGCCAGTATCATTGATAGTACTCGATTTGCGAAAACCGAAATCGTGAAGAGGTCTGACAATGCGATCGTGAAATTCCACGCGGTTCCCATGACCTTCCCAGCCGGAATTCTCCTCAGAAGAAACAGGCACTCCGTTCAAGGTCAGATCATCTATGTAGAATTCCAGCGGACTGCCGGCAATCTGAACGTTCCAGATCCCAAAACGATTCAACTGAATTCCGTCCTGGCGATCGATGTCGGTAAACTCCACAGACGGAAACGCATGATCGTCAATCGTCAGCGTCAGTAAACCATGCTCATCGGCAGCATGGGGATTCCACGACAGACTCCATTGATACGACGTACCATCGGCAGCATAGGGCCTGGTCGTGGTTGTCTGGTAGCGTTCACCTTCAAATGCGCCTGCGCCACCCGTTCTGCCGTTCTGAGTGCCATATTCCCAGAAGACCCAGTACTTGCCGTCATTGCCGTCGATCCGAAGCGCCACCGAATTCGGAGTGCGCCAGCCTCGAGACGATTCATGAAACCAGCCGAGCATGACGCCACTGCTTCCGGCGGCCTGTCGGACGCTGAATCGCCCCGAAGCAGTAAACGAATCATTCAGTGTCAGTGGTGAGATACTCCGGTAGTAGCACGCTGGTGTTGTCGAACGATGCACTCGCCCTCCGATTTCACCTGCTTTTGCGCCCCCGGCAAACTGCGTAGGAGAAAATCCAAAATCCTGTTTTACTGCAGGCAAAGAGTCGGGGAGCAAGCGGTTGCGATACACCTGCCACCCGGGATCAGTGTCAAAAGATTCTCTTCTCTGAACCAGTGGCTCAGAAGCACAGACTCCGGATCCCGGCAACACCGCAGCGCAAATGCTGCACCACATCACGGCGAAAAAGTGTGAACGATTCATGGCGACACCAGTTCGATAACTTCAGGAACATATCATACCACGTCTGCTTCTGCCTGACCGGCGCAGAACCATGCGTCCGGTGTATCAAACGTATCATCCTGCCACGGCCCACATGACTTTCGGTACTGACTGACGAACGTGAGATTTCGGAAAGCGATTGGCCGTGACAAATGAGCGCAGATCTAAACGGCATCCTAACGATCTGACAACGCAAAGGCATTGAGGCTGCCGTGATGTGTTTAGAAAACTTGTTGAAGGTTGACTGTCTTTGGGTGTAAAGTCGTACTCTGACCCATCGGAAGCATAGTGGGACAGGCACGACAACGTGACTGTCAGCCTGCTAAAGATTGTGATTCAAAAATGGGCGTTGATGTTGTGCTGCGGTGGACGAGGTGTGCTGGCGCCGCACCGCTCGCCAAACATCGACTCATCATCCGCTGTCCGGGAAATTCGTGTCAAGATTGACCAGCGCGAGCGATGGCGGCGGGCGACTCATCGGGATTTCGACTAACTCTGAGTCTGCGTAAGTTCGCAATCCGAGTAAGAGCCCTTCACGTCTCATGTTGGGCGTACCGGGTGTACCGGAGTTGCGATTCGAGCGGCTTTAAAATCGTCAGTTAATCGCAATATGGGCATGCGCGAATTAATATTCGAGGTAAAGCGACAACGGAGGCGTTGGTCCGAACAGGATCACCAGCAATGGTCCATTGCGTGACGGTAAAGGTTCTGTCTATGAGGGTGGCGTCCGCGGCGTCGCCTTCGCGACATGGAGGAACCACATTCCCGCCGGAGCGGTCTGCAAAGAACCGGTGCATATGGTCGATTGGTACCCGACGCTCATCAAACTGATTGGCGGTTCACTGGAACAACCACTGTCGCTCGACGGCATGGACATCTGGCCGGTAATTACTCAAAAGGCAAAATCACCTCACACAGAAATCCTGAATAACGCAACTCCCAGCGGCGGTGCCATCCGAGTCGGCGATTGGAAACTCGTCATCAGGACACGTACCGGCAACAGGAAAACGGCGCAGGCTGAGTCCGTTGAACTCTTTAACTTAGTCGATGATCCCTCCGAGAAGACAAATCTGGCTGAGCAGCATGCAGAGAAACTGCAGGAACTTAAAGCACGCTACCTGTACTATGCCAATGCTGCTGTCCCACCAAAGAATCTTCACGACAGCTCGGACTGACAACTGACATTGGCACCGCGAGCGGATGACGTAATGACAAGACAATTCCAAATTTCGAATGACAATCACAGGTGGGTAATCCTCGCGTTATGGCTCGCTCTGTCGCCTGGATGGTGGTTGGCAGCAGCTGCGGAGGACGCCCGAAGTATTCCCGCCGGACAGCGGCAGCTATTTCTCGATGACGACGCAATTGCGAAGGTCGAGCATCTCGAGCGGACGCTGCATCAGCCGAAAAAAAGGGGGGCCGTAATCCGCAGCGCCAATCCGTCACAGTCGATTCAGACCCGGACCTCGCCCGTTTGGGATCCAGCGGCGAAGCACTTTAAGCTGTGGGTCATGAGCACCGATGAGCCGTTGCGGGTGAGTAGTGATGGGTTGCATTGGACGCCAGGGCCCCGGCCCAATCTGCGAATCGATCACGTGGTCTACGATCCGCTGGACGAAGATCCTGGTCGACGCTTCAAGGCGTCGCTTCTGAATGAGGGATTCGCCGTTTCACCGGACGGCGTGCAATGGACAAAACTTGACCTGCCCGCTATCCCGAGCAGCGACGAAGGCAACTTTAGCTATGATCCCGAGGAGGGACTGTTTATTCACTCGGTCAAGCGAGGCGGTCCGTTTGGGCGGTCGGTGGCCATTGCGACCAGTCGGGATTTTCGGACGTGGCTTGACTACGGTGTCGTGTTTCATGCTGACCCAAAAGACCAGGAGCTGGGCGGCAGGAACATTCAGGCCCGTACGGCTGACCTGACGTTGCAGCAGCCCTTCTACAACGCCCCACAGGCGCACAATGTCGATGTCTACAATATGGGAGTGTTTCACTACGAAGGGATTTACGTGGGCCTGCCCGCAATGTTCCATGCGACCGGACCAGTGCCAAACTATCCGAATACCGACGGTTTTCATCTGATCCAGCTGGCGTGCAGTCGGGACTTAAAGTCGTGGGTTCGGCTGGGCGATCGCAAGCCGTTCATCGGGCCGTCGCGTCTGGACAGCGGTGCCTATGATCTCACGCAGATCCTGCCGCCATCCGCTCCGGTTTTGAAGGATGACGAGTTATGGTTCTACTATACGGGCCTGAAGTACCGCGCCAATTTCACCTATCTCGGAAAGTATCCCGATGGCAGGACTGTTCCGGTACCTGGCCGCGACCATGATGTGGGGGCCGTGTGCCTGGCTGTGCTGCGACGAGACGGTTTCATCTCGCTCGATGCTGGCGAAGAACCAGGCACGCTGCTGACCAAACCGTTTGTGCTCCCGGGATCGTCGCTGCACATAAACGCCGATGCCACTTCTGGTGACGTGAACGTGACAGTGCTGGATGATGCCCACCAGATCGTTGCCGTCTCCGAACCCGTGACGGGCGACCAGCCGCGCGCAGCGCTCCACTGGAAGTCGGGCGGTATGGACAACATCAAAGGAAAGTCCGTACGTCTGAGTTTCTCACTCCGCCACGCTCGACTGTACTCTTTTTGGTCCGAATGAGGCATCGACCAGTCGTCATTGTCCAGAGCTTTGCCGTGAATTGTGGTTGTGAAATGGTTTCGGTAAATTACGCGCTGGTCCCAGCCCCGTTCCACATCCGTGTGCTTGAGATTTGCTCCAATGACAGTTATCACTGCACGTCGATTTGATACGCTGCAGCCCGTGAAGATGACGTTGCGTGACAGTACGCTTGCGTCAGTCGTGCCGATTGAGATTTCCCCTGAGGAATGTTCCGGGCTGCCTGTAGTTGGGCCAGGCCTGTGCGACATACAGGTCAATGGCTACCGGGGCATCTGGTTTAGCAGTGAATCGCTGACACCAGATGACGTCGAACAAGTGATTCATTGGTATTTGGAACGCGGGATTACTCAATGTCTTCCGACGCTCATTACAAATTCTGCTGCGGCCATTGAGCACGGTCTGGCGACCATTCGCGCTGCTCGTGAGCGATCGACGTTAATGCGGAAAGTGATCGTCGGCTGTCACGTCGAAGGGCCATGGATTTCTCCGGTGGACGGTCCCCGTGGCGCGCCTCCGATAGAACATGTGCGACCG
>JAGQQS010000472.1 GCA_020426105.1 Planctomycetaceae bacterium | reverse complement strand
GTCGCCGAATTGTGCGCGCCGTACGCCAGTGTGATCGACATCAATCCCGCAAACCTTCCGGATGCGGCTCATGTGAATGGCTGGAAGGGCGTGCAACTGGCCAGCGCTTTGCGGCATATTCCGGAGCATCCCGAATTCAATTCCGACATGCGTCAGTTGCTGCATGTCTCTTTCAAAGTGGCCGCACGAGCCGGGAATCGTTATACCGATCTGCTCCGGGCCAACGAAAAAATTGTGGCCAAACAGGTGACCGAAAACATCTATGAACGCCACATGAAGCCGCTGTTTTTGTAAGCAGGCAAGCCAACGATGCAGACACGCCCCCTTGGGAAAACAGGTCTTCACCTCCCGATCCTCAGCTTTGGTGCCTCGTCACTGGGGCAGGAATTCCGCCCTGTGCCGATGGATGAGGCTCTGCAGAGTGTGCGCGTGGCACTCGATTGTGGCCTGAACTTTATTGATACGTCACCGTTTTATGGGCGTGGGATGAGTGAAGTGCTGCTGGGGATTGCACTCAGAGGTATCCCGCGCGAAAATTATACACTCTGCACAAAACTGGGCCGCTACGACCTGCAGCATTTTGACTTCAGCTCAAAGCGTGTTGCAGAAAGCGTCGATGTGAGTCTGCACCGGCTCGGAACGGACTATCTTGATATCATTCTCTGTCATGACATCGAGTTCGTTCCGATGCAACAAATTGTGGATGAGACAATTCCGGCGCTCCGCAGAATTCAGCAGGCTGGAAAAGTACGATTTATAGGCTTCAGCGGGTATCCGCAGAAGATTTTCCGGTTCATCTGTGACCAGACGGACGTCGACTGTGTACTGTCCTACAACCAGTATACGCTGCAAAATACCCGGTTCGTTGACGAAAGTGTGCCATGGCTGAAGGCTCGAGGCATCGGTGTGATGAACGCAGGGCCGTTCTCTGCCAGACTCCTCACAAATGCCGTATTGCCTCCATGGCTGAAGGAACCGGAATCTGTCAAGGCTGCCGCGCGGAAAGCCGCGACGTTCTGTTCGCAACAGGGAAGTGATATCGCGCGACTCGCCCTGCAGTTCTCGTGCAAACATCCGGATATTACGACAACCGTAGCAGGCAGCGCGAATCCGGACAATATCCGCCAGTGGGCCAAATGGCTGGAAGAACCGCTTGATGAATCACTCCTGCAAAAAGTCCTCGAAATTTTTGAACCCGTGAAGAACATCGGACACATGGAAGGCCTTACGGAGAATAACTAAATGAGGTTCCGCGTTGTTGTCCGCCTTGCGAAAGGATATCCTTCCTTCGGACATTAAATGTTTTGAAAATCTATCATCAGCCCCGCATTCTGGCCTTTCATGACTCCCCCAGTTCCGCCAATCTATTCAAATCCTGCTGATTCCATCACGTCTGTCCCGGCATTCGACTTCAATCAGCGAACTCGTGTTATTTTTGGATGCGGAACGTTTAGCCGCCTTGGGGAACTGGCTCGTGAACTGAGTGACAGTCGTGTATTGATCGTCACGGACAACGGGTTGCGAAAGACCGGATATTGCGATCAGGCCGCCGCCAGTTTGCGATCCGCTGGATTAAGTGTGGCGGTATTCGATCAGGTTTCCGAAAACCCTACGACCGACGATGTTGATCGCTGCGTAGCATTTGCCCGATCGTCTGATGTTGGTCTCATCGTGGGGCTGGGTGGTGGCAGCAGTATTGACTGTGCGAAAGGCGCCAATTTTGTACTGACGAACGGCGGTCGGATGCACGACTACCGCGGCGCAGGCAAAGCGCGGCTGCCGATGCTCCCCATGATTGCCGTACCGACAACATCAGGAACCGGCAGTGAAGCGCAGTCGTATGCGGTCATCGCCGACTCAGAAACTCATTTGAAAATGGCATGTGGTGACCCTAAGGCGGCGTGTCGATTGGCGATTCTCGATCCCGAACTGACCGTTACTATGCCCGCGGCCGTCACAGCGATGACGGGCATCGACGCAATGACACATACGATCGAAAGTTATGTAACCACGAAACGGAATCCTGTTTCGCAGATGTTTGCTCGGCAGGGATGGGAGCTGCTGTCGACGGCATTTCCGATCGTTCTGCGTGAGCCTGAAAATCTCGATGCACGGGGACGCATGCAGTTGGGGGCATTCCTCGCAGGAGCGGCCATCGAAAACAGTATGCTGGGGGCCGCACACGCCGCGGCGAATCCGCTGACCGCCCATTTTGGAACCACGCATGGCATCGCTGTCGGACTGATGCTGCCTCATGTCATTCGCTGGAATGCTCAGGCAGTAGGCGATCTCTATCGCGATCTGGTGATCGCGGCAAAATGGGATGACACCGACACGAACCCAGAATCGGCGCCCGTGCAGTTGGCGGACGGCTTTACAGAATATCTGCGACTCGCCGATATGCCGGTTTCAGTCTCGCAAACGATCGAAAATCACATCAACGAACGACTCCTGAATCAGTTAGCGATGGAAGCTTTTCAGCAGTGGACAGGGACCTTCAATCCGCGAACAATGGACCATGCTTCGTTCGTGGAACTGTACCGTAATGCGTTGTAAGGCGAGCGGCAGAAATGATTCTACGTCTTTTCTCAGGCCTCAAGGAGTTTCACGATGAGAACAACACGTCGACAGATTCTGCGTCTCCTGTGGGCCAGTTTGGCCGCTGTCGCCGCGACAAATCGAGGAAGTCGATTCCTGCTGGCCGCGGTAGAGGATTCAGAAGTAGCGCGTGATGTCAGCTGGCCGTCGTTCCGAGCGACACCGGATCAGCGCGGTGTTTCCCGATCGACGCTGGCAGAACAGCCTGAGTTAAAATGGGAATTCGTTTCCAAAGATGGCTGGGTCGCTGGTTCCGCAATCGTTGGGTCGTGTGTCTATGCTCCGGCCTTGGCAGGATACCTGCATTGTCTGGATCTGAAGACTGGTGAGGAAGTCTGGAAGTATCGCTCGATTGAAGATCCGGATCCTGGAAAATTTGCACCAGGGTTCAAAGCGGCGCCGCTGGTGACCGCAGACACAATTTACATCGGCGACGAAGATGGCGTATTGCACGCAATCGATCGAACGAACGGCCAGCGTCGATGGATCTTCACATCAGACGCCGAAATCGCGGGATGTGTCGCGGAATTTGAAGACAAACTGCTGCTCGCGTCTCATGACAGTTTTTTGTACTGTCTGAATCAGGATGGCTCGGAAGTCTGGAAGTTTCAGACAAATGACCGCATCAATTGTTCACCGGCGATTGCGGGAGCGTTCACTTTTCTGGCTGGTTGTGACGAACATTTACGCGTTATCGACCTGCAGACGGGCAAAGAATTCCGCGACATGCCACTTGAATCATTTCTGATCGCCTCCCCCGCCGTTGTGGGTGATCTGCTGTATGTCGGTACTCACGTCGGAGAAATAGTCTGCGTCGACTGGCGGAAGGGGGAGTTTGTCTGGCGCTATGAGCCGGCCCGAAAGATGCCTTTTCATGCCTCGCCCGCCGTCACGGACGATCTGGTAATTGTCGGCGGCCACGACAAAAATGTTCACGCCGTTGATTGCGCGACGGGACAGTCCAAATGGACATTTCCGACACGCGCCCGCATCGAATGCTCCGCGGCCGTTGTCGACCGACGGGTATTTGTCGGGTCCGGTGACAAGAATCTCTACGGAATCGATCTTGAAACGGGCAAAGAGGTCTGGAAATACAACGCGGGACGCCCCATTAACGGCGGAATCGCGATTGGCGAGGGATTCTTGATTTGTGGCGAAGACCAGCAAAACGGTCGTCTGCTTTGTTTTGGATGATTTCTAATCGTCTTAACTTTAGACGGACGTCGACTCAATTCTTTTTCTCCAATTAAATCTGTAACCTGTATTGACGTACATCGAAAATTGCCTACCGTTCGGTCTAGATGTTTGTTTTTTT
>JAGQQS010000471.1 GCA_020426105.1 Planctomycetaceae bacterium | reverse complement strand
ATCATCACATCCAGCACCTCCGACACCATCTCGGGGTCGAGCGCCGAGGTGGGTTCGTCGAAGAGCATGATCCGGGGCGCCATGCACAATGCGCGCGCGATGGCCACGCGCTGCTGCTGACCGCCGGACAAAGAACCAGGGCGGGCATTTTCCTTGTCGGCCATGCCGACGCGATCCAGCAGGCGTCGCGCATTCTGCACGGCGGCATCGCGCGATTGTTTCAGGACATAGATCGGGGCTTCGGTCACGTTTTCCAGCACGGAACGGTGCGGAAACAGATTGAATTGCTGAAATACCATGCCGACACGCTGACGAATCTGCTTCAACGCCGCATCCCGTTCCGGGCCTGCGCCCGCATTGAGAACGATGTCCCTCAGACGAATCGATCCGGAGTCGAATGTTTCGAGTCCATTGATTGTTCGCAGCAGCGTGCTCTTGCCGCCACCGGATGGTCCGAGCAGTACGCAGACTTCACCATCTGCTACCGTCAGGTTGACTCCACGCAGGACTTCCTGCTGCCGGTAGCGTTTAACGATCTGTATCAGCTCAATCATCCCCGACGCTCCTGACTCAGATTTTTCTCCATGCGATTCGTTAATACCGACAACGGATAACTCATTGCGAGGTAGAGCAGTGCCGTCAGCAAACCAAG
This sequence comes from Planctomycetaceae bacterium, assembly GCA_020426105.1. Classification (GTDB taxonomy): domain Bacteria; phylum Planctomycetota; class Planctomycetia; order Planctomycetales; family Planctomycetaceae; genus SXXK01. The sequence goes on along the minus strand of JAGQQS010000471.1, from coordinate 7,890 downwards.
CTCAACGATCGCGCCGGCGCTGCGAGCCTGAATGTAGTACTGCTTTGACAGTTCAACGACAGTAATCACCGAACACACGGCGGTATCCTTGAACAAGGCGATGAAGTCATTGGTCATGGGCGGCAACACCAGACGCGTTGCCTGTGGAATGATGATGCGTCGCAGCGCCAGGCTGCGTGACATGCCCAGTGAGATAGCGGCCTCCAGCTGACCCTGCGGAATTGACCGAATGCCGCCGCGATAGATTTCCGCTTCATAGGCCGAATAGTTGATCGCAAGTCCCGTTACCGCTGCGGCAAACGCATTGATCGAAAGTTCCTCGCCAGGGAACATCAGATCCAGCAGCCGTGGAATCAGGAAATAGATCAGGTACAACTGCAGCACAAGAGGCGTTCCGCGCACAACTTCGACATAAACGGCGGCCGGTTTTCCCAGATACCACGGACCGTACAGGCGTGCCAGCGCGATGAGCAATCCGATCAGGACGGCGACAGGCATCGCCGTGACGGAAAGCAGCACCGTCATGCCTGCCGATTTCACCAACAGACCGCCCCGCTGGCGAATCACTTCCCAGCCTCCCGACGGCTGGTAACTCGTCGGCGCCGCATCCTGCTCTGAATTCACGTCGGCCGGGGTGGAACTGCCAATGAAGTTTCCGGATTCAGTTGTTTCCAGTCCGCGCATCATTTGCGTTTCGTTCCAGATACCATACTTCATCAGAATTTTGCGAAGACTGCCGTCCTGCAGTGACCTTAGCAGGCTTGCATTGACGGCACGCAGCAATTCCGGCTCCGATTTGCGCGTCATGGCGACATAGTAGCCGCGCCCCACTGGAGGGCCGATCGGACGTAATCGCGGGAAGCCCTTCGCATAGAAAATCCAGATCGGCAGATCCTGGACGTTGGCGTCGATTCCGCTTAACGCCAGTTCCGTGGCTTCCATGGCATCAGTGGCGCCCTCGAACAACGCTATTTCGATGTGTTCACCCCCAAATTGTTCGACATACTCCTGCGCGGCAGAACCACCCAGGAGCGAGACTTTACGCGGTCGGCCATTTAACGGCTTCAGCAAATCATCCCAGGACGTCAGAGTGGCATCCGCAGCGCGGCCCAGCAACTGCAACTCGTAGATGTAATAGGGGATTGAGACTCCGTACCGGGCAGCACGATTGGCCGTCCATTCGTATGCGTTGAGAACGAGGTCAATATCACCGCGGTCAAGCAGATCAGGAAGTTTATCCCATTGTCCCTGAGCAAACTGAGCCTTCACACCAAGGTGCTCGGCGATTAATTCAGCAAGCTCCACTTCAATGCCAATCAGCCGCGTGGGATCAGCGGGGCTCGGATAAACAAGGGGGCCACCTCCTTCCTGATCAGCACCCCAGATCAATGTACCGCGTTCCCGGATTCGACTTAGCCCATCGTCGGCTTTGGCGAGCAACGGCAGCGCAAACAGCCATGCGACAGCCAGCATCGACCCGAGGCTTCGCAGATCGTGGTGACGTCGGTCGTTAAGCATTTTTTTGGCCTGCGATTACAAAGCCCGCGATGATGTTCCTGCCCGATCAGTTGCGGCGAGCACCGGAACGACAGACCGTAAAATACAATGTTTGCGGTACAGGCGAATCAATGTGGCAAAATTTATTGTCGGAACCGGAGACAATGCGCGCCAAAATTGCCAATTTCCAGCAAACCGATGACGTTCGCTTTAGCGGCAGCGCTGATTCAGAACCGAATGCGTCGGCAAGATCACATTGGTCGTCAGACGTCCGTCACCGACAGCTCAATGGCACTTGGTTTAGAATTACATCTCGTTTGTACAGACTCGAAGGAACCTGGTCGGCAGGGTATTGCGGGTCATAACGGTGCGCCGTCCTTATTCGCGAGGGAACTGCTGAACAGATGTTCGGGCAGTCTTTGACTCGGAGCGAAGTTCGGACTAACATGAAGCGTGTCGATCCGGCATTGTGCGCTGTCTGCGCGATGCGGCATTTTTTGGCGAAGTTCCGTGCGGCAATGACTCAACTCAGTGCAAACGAAGTGACGGAACGAATAGCGGGCTCAGGCCGCGTACCGCTGTCGGAACGGCCTCTGGTTGCGGACGACGAAAACACGGTCATTAGTTCGCCCGAGCAGCCACGCGGCGACATACAGGTGGAAGACATCACAGCCACCTCGACCGGCGACGAAATTCGCAGTCGTTTATTTCCCTCGAACGGCGTATCAAAGGGCGAGGAGGTTGGAGTCCGTCTGGCTCATTTTGAGATCACCGGACGACTGGGCTCGGGCGGCATGGGGGCTGTTTTCAAGGCGACCGACCTGGAACTGGCCCGTGACGTTGCACTCAAGGTTTTGCATCCTGCTTCCGCGCAGGATCCGTCATTGGTTGCGAGATTCCGCAACGAAGCGCGTGCCTGCGCGCAACTGAACCACGATAACATTGCCCGCGTTTACTATGCTGACAGCCAGGCGGGGATGTATTTCATTGCCTACGAATATGCCAGCGGGCGGACGATTCGCGACTTAATCGTGGAGCGGGGCAGACTGAGTGCGGCTGACACGATCAACTATGCGATTCAGGTGACATTGGCGCTGAATCATACAGCGGCGGCCGGGATCGTCCATCGCGATATTAAACCGTCCAATATTATGCTCACGAATTCGGGGCGAGTGAAGGTCGTCGATCTGGGCCTTGCGCGCCGTGAAACAACGGATTCGATTGGTGACATTACGGTGGCTGGTACGACTCTCGGGACGTTTGACTACATCGCTCCGGAACAGGCTCGGGATCCAAGAAATGCGGATCAGCGCAGCGACATCTATTCGCTGGGTTGCACGATGTATCACATGTTGACGGGGCGTCCGCCGTATCCTGAAGGGACGGCTTTACAGAAACTGCTCGATCATCAGGGAAAATCGGCTCCTGATCCGCGAACACTGAACAGCAGCATACCGGAAGAAATTGCTGCGATCATGCGTAAGATGATGGCGAATGAACCGGAGGCCCGATATCAGGCGCCTGGATTGCTTCTGAATGATCTCATCCAGATGGCACAGATCCTTGGCTTGCAAAGCGTGCCGGCAGAGGGCATCGTCTGGAGAAAACTGGGCCCTGCCGGAACCAGACAGCCATTGGGCGCGGTATGGGTCTTTGTCTCCGTGTTGTTGATCTGCGTAACTGCTGTTGTTCTGCACAGTGCCCCGCGCACAGAACCGCTTGTTGACAATGGGGAATTCGACGACGGAAATCTGGGGACACCTGTGAATCAGCTGAATTCCGTCAAGGGAGGACCCGACTTCGGAAGTCAAAGCGGATCTGCATCTGTCGGTCCTGAAGCAAATGCGCCTCTGGCCGCGACCGTATCGCCGCGGACGGACATCTCGCCGGAAACAACAACTGCGGGCGTCAACGGTGATGTTCTGCCAGCTCCTTTGCCTGCGGTGCCACCCGCGGAATCGATGCTTTTTCCGATTGTGAGTCCATTCAATTCGTCCGTTGTACGCATGGGGTTCTCGAGGCCGCAGGCTTCGATCCCGGACGCCGGCAACAGCAAGGTGATCTCCGGGCCGTTCGTACTTCAGCGTTCTTCCGGGACGACAGACTCATTCCGGACACTGAAGGCCGCTGTGGCCGATGCTCGGTCAGGTGACGCCGTGTTGTTGCGCTATAACGGTTATCCGGACGATCTTCCGACTCAGCGGCCCGTGCGTGTTTTCGGCATGGATCTGATCATTCGCGCCGCGGACGGATATCGACCGACGCTGGTGTTCGACGGGGATCCGGAAGGGACCGTCTCGCCGGGGCAAATAATCTCATTGCGCGGCGATGGCAAACTGACGTTGCTTGATCTGGATTTGCGCGTCGTTGCACGTGATGACCTCACAGCGGATCGCTGGAGCCTGTTTCATTGTACCGGTCCGAACAAAATCGAACTGACAAATGTTTCGATCGATTTTCGAAATTCGGACGGCCAGCCCGCAGCACTGTTCGACCTCGCAGGTGAGGCGTCCGGACCGGATGCGGACGGGGCAGGCGAAACAGAGATTTCTTTGAACCGTGTAACTTGTCGTGCCGATGCCGATGGATTTCAGATTGCGTCGCAGGTCCGGGGGCGCATTGAGCTCAAAGATTGTGGCGTCGCGCTGAATGGTTCCCTGATTAACAACCGAGGTGATACGTCGATGGTCCCGATGCGCGGTGCCGTCGATGTGCTCCTGAATCATGTCACCTGTATTACCTCTGCGCCGATGCTGAGAATGGACGATACCGACAATTTGAGGCCGGGCAATCTGCAGCGACTGGTGCCTCGGCTTTCTGTGGACAGCGAAGCCTGTGTATTCGCCGCTCACGGGACGGATCGACGGCTGATGCTGACTGACGGAACCAGTATTGTCGAAGATCTGGAAACACTGGTGTCGTGGAACGGCTTTAACAATCTGTACGATGGTTTCGACATCTACTGGCAGATCGATTCACCAACGCTGGACTATGCTCCGCGACGACGCAATTTTGCCGAATGGATTCGAAACTGGAATGATCGAATGGACAGTGAAGAAACCAATGCGGGTGTCCTGCCCGAATCCGCATGGCAGAACGATGGATGGAAAGGCAGCGCCAACAACCGGTGGTTGTTGGATTTGACGCCGTCTTCGTTTGAGCTGAATCCGGCAATCTTTATCCCGGGCGGTCTTAACCTGCAAAAGGCCCGCGATGGACGTGTGCCTGGGGTGAATTCCGGGGAATTGCCACCGTTTCCACAACATGCGGTAACAACCGCGAACCCGTCAAACGATGTCACCCCAGGTCCGATTACGGAACCCACGACTGCTGCAAATACCACGTTGTCAGGTTCAACAGTTCAAGGCACGACGCGGATTCCGGATGTTGCTTCGCCAACAAGTGACAATGGTTCCGGTGCCGCACCGCCCTCTGGCTCTGCGCCATTGGTGCAGAAAGCAAAACCGGATTTTTCCAATGAATAGTATTAATACTCCTGTGGACTCCGGCCGCAGGTGGCTCCGTTTGAACTGATCGGGCGCTGGCCGATTTATCTTACGTACGTCCATGCAGATACTCATGCAGAAAGTGGATCGTGACTTCCTGATAGTTGCTGTGATGGGCGTTGAGGTCTCCGATAGAAATTAATCCCTGCACTTTGCCTTCATCGTCCGCGACTGGCAGATGCCGGATACGAAACTGACGAAATATGCTGCGTGCTTCGTCAACCGACGTCTCAAGTCTGCAGCATGCAACCTCGGTCGTCATGACATCGCCCACCTGAGTGGCCGATGGGGAGAGTTCGGCTGCCACCACACGTCGCAACACATCGCGTTCGGTAAAAATTCCGACCAGATTCTCTTCGTGGTCAATGACCAGCAAGGCGCCGATGCTGAACTTGTTCATCTTCTGCGTCGCGGCTAGTACCGTTTCACCCGGATGAATCGACTGCAACGCATGTCGCTGCTGCTGGTTCAGAATATCTCTGACGGTTCCCATGTTTCTCGCTCCTGTCTCGGTGAAAGGACTTTGCCGTCGTCTGCAACAAAACAGACTGACGTAAATGTTTGAGATGAGCAGATAGGTCCGAGACAGAACGTCCCGGTGCAGCACTACAGTAGCAATGAAGACAGCAGAACGGAAGTTTCAATTGAGACTGTCAGGCCAGAGGTTGCAGAAATCCCTGACTTCGTGATGCCCCGGTGCCGGGCTCAAAACATGCGGCCTGCTGGATACTGATCAGGCCGCCGAACTTAACCTTGAGTGCCTCCGAGACTGGTAAATCAGGAACCTGGGCGTCAACATGAGTAGCACGAGCATCTGATTCGCATTCAGATTTATCCACAATTTTCTGTAGCTCTGGTTCAGGAGATCGGCAATGAAACAGCATCGGCGTCAGGTGATTAAAAGTGTCGGCAGCGCCTTTGCGATGTCGGTGCTTGCTAATTCTGTTGCGGCTGGCCGAAACAACAGGGATTCAAAGCCTCGTATTCGGGTCGGGCAGATCGGCGTCGGGCATGCCCATGCAGGTAAGCTGTCCGCGTGGCGTAATTCGACAGAATACGAAGTTGTCGGCATTGTAGAACCAGATGACAATCTGCGACAGCAGGCACAAAATCAGGAACCGTTTCGGGATTTGCCCTGGATGACTCAGGAACAACTGCTGAACGTTTCCGGGCTGCAGGCGGTGCTGGTTGAAACAAATGTCCGTGATCTGCTGAATGTCGCGGAGAGCTGTGTCGACGCAGGCATGCATGTGCATCTTGATAAACCGGCCGGCGAATCGCTGGAACAGTTCACTCGCATTCTGCACTCAGCGTCCCGTCAGCAGCTTCTGCTGCAGATGGGATACATGTATCGATACAACCCCGGCATCGTCATGCTGCGGGAATTTCTGACTCGCGGCTGGCTCGGTGAAGTTTTTGAAGTGCATACTGTCATGAGCAAGGTTGTCGATCCCGACAGTCGTCTCGAAATGGCGGAGTTTCCCGGGGGTATCATGTTTGAGTTGGGTTGTCACATTATCGACCTGGTTGTCGGTGTCCTGGGCAAACCCGAAAAAGTAACTGCATTCCCCCGACGCGTCGGACGACAGAATGACAAGCTGGTCGATAATATGCTGGCGGTGTTTGAGTATCCACGGGCCACGGCGACGGTGAAGTCAAGTGCTGTCGAAGTTGAAGGTTTCGCCCGCAGGCATTTCGTCGTGTGCGGAACAGAAGGAACCTTTCATATTCAGCCGCTCGACAATCCTTCGGCCCGTGTCGCGCTGTCAACAACTCGTGATAAGTACGCAAAAGGTTATCAGGAGATCACGTTTCCCAAATACGTTCGCTATGTGGACGACGCGGCCGACATGGCAAGAATTATTCGCGGTGAAAAAGAAACTGATTTTCCGCCCGATCATGACCTCGCGGTGCAGTCCACATTGCTGCAAGCCTGCGGTCTGGATGTTTCGCTCCCCTGATCATGACTGCATCATATGATCCGGCAAGTGTTCTCAACTCTCCTGTCCAGGATATCGGTGGCTGGTGTCATCCAGGTGACTGCATGGTTCTGTATTTCGAACGCATTCATCACCGCGTTTGCCGATGACGCAGTATCCCGTGTACCCTTTGTCGCGGGTTTTGATCGATTGGGGCGTCATGCAGAAGTCAATCCTGTTACCGCCGGACAACTGTTGCTCACGGAACTCAGTTGTACAGCCTGTCACGCAGCCAACAACGCCGCGCTTGACCCGAAACGCGGTCCAGTGCTGGATGGAGTTGGCGGTCGGTTGGATTCCGGCTGGATTCGAGCATTTCTGCTGTCGCCACCGGATGTAAAGCCCGGCACCACCATGCCGGATATGCTCAGCGGGTTGCCTCCGGAACAACGGGAATCGGCAGCAGACGGAATCACGGCGTTCCTGATGTCATTGCAGCAGCCGTTTCCCGAGATTAAAGCAAGTGGTCTGAATCCTGTTCCGATGGAATTCTGGAAACACGGGAACTCGGAACATGGCCAGCGGCTGTATCATCAGATCGGGTGTGTCGCCTGTCACGATCCTGACTCGGGGTATGAAGCCAAGGTCGTTAAACCATCACCGCTGGATGAGATGGTTGAGCAATTGAACGCAGAGGAACTCAAAGAGCTGGGATTGTCGTCAGCCGCCAGAAAAGTTCAATCCGTCCCTCTTGCCGTTTTGCCGGCAAAATACACGCATCGTTCACTGACATATTTTCTGCTGAATCCGGAGCACACCAGACCTGCCGGACGAATGCCAAACTTCAGCCTGACGCCCGTGGATGCGGCTGATATCGCGGCATGGTTGCTGCGCCACCAGGAGCTGACGCAGAATTCCGCTGGTCCTGATTCCGCCTCGAACGCGACGTTAATCCAGCAGGGACGCCA
>JAGQQS010000470.1 GCA_020426105.1 Planctomycetaceae bacterium | reverse complement strand
TGGTGAGTTTGTTGCTGACCGCTTTTTTTCCCGGGCGACGGCCTCAGCTGCAAGTGCGGCTGCACGTCGTTCATAGAAACCGGGCGGCGGTGCAACTCCGCCTGCAAAGTTCTGGCTGCTCGTACCTGGCCCCGATGCATGAGCTCCGGATTGAACCGTACCGTCGGGCCGAATCGTTAAACCCCGTCGACTTGGGTCCGACGGTGTCTCCGAACGTTCGGGTGGAATTCCCTGAGCGATATATCGCAGATTTGCGTAGACTCGCTCACGCCGTCGAAACGCTTCCGCCATGGCTGTATCTGCCGCGGCAACTTCTGTCGGGACGGAGCCTCCCGGCGAGATGACCTGGTCAGCGCCGATTAGTTCGTAGCCAAAATGAATCTTTTCGTTGGCCAGAATTCCCTGGGCCGGATAGAAGGCTTCGCTGCCGTCGGGACGCACCAGCAACAGAACATACGGCTGTGAGGTGACGGAGTCCTTTGCTCTTTCACGATGGACAGCCAGAATCGCTGCCATCAGTGGTGTATCGCTGACTGGAAAACCTTCCATGTCTTTGGGCTCGATGTGGATGCCCGCAGGCAAAATTGTGTAGCCGCTCTGAGTGACTTCAACAACAATCGGGGTACGTGTTGTCCCGGCGGTGTTCGTAAATTCCACAATCGTTTCAGTACCTGATGACTTCGTCGTCTGCTGAGCATCATGTACTTGTTTCCTCAGCGCCATCAGCGACGAACGGACGTTGTGCAGCCTCTGTTCGGCCGCGGCACTTGCTTCAGTGATGGCTTTCAATTGCAGCTGTTTTGCCAGCAACCGCTGTTCCTGTTCGTCCAGCCTTCGGCGGAGTTCCATCTGTCGCGATCGCAGGTTGGAAATGTGCTGCTGCAGATCGGAGATTCGGGATGGGGCAGGCATCGCCTCCGAGCGGAGAAGTTCCTCTCGCATCGCGGCCGACTGTTCGCGAAGCCCCGCCACCAACTTCTGCTGATCAGCAATGGAGGATTCCAGTTCAACTTCCTGCCGCTTCAATTCCTGCAGATCGTGGCTGACGCGGAGCTGCTCAGATTCGAGCGAAGCGATTTCCAGACTGCGATCCGAAGACGAATCCTGAGGCTGAACCACAACGCCCGAAGCAGCATCGACGACGAATTGTTCGTGGCGGATCCTGCGTGTCATGACCAGCAGCAACAGAATCAGCGCCCCCATGGCACAGACCAGGACGGCCAGAAATGGAAACAGTGAAATCGAAGTTTGGGGCCTTCGCCGTGTCACGCTGCCACTCGCATGGATGTCTTCGAAGTCAGAATACTGACGGCAGCATTCAGACTCTGTACCGTCTGTTCCAGCGTTGATACCATCTGCAGCGTCTGCAGGTTGGCATTCAGTGCTTCCTGGAGCTGGACGAGTTTTTGCTCGGCTTCTGTTAACTGCAGCATTGTGCGGCCCAGGCGGTGTAGTTCTTCCGCCTGCCCGGCGGATGCCAGCGAGCTTTCCCGCATCGCGTTTTGCCACAGATCCACGCGATTCACAAATGTCATCAGGTTTTGCTGCATCTGTTCCGCAAACATCCGGGAGCTTTGTTCAAGAGTCGCGGCATAGGCATCGCGTGTCATCTCTGTCGCGAGGCGGTGATTCGTCAGCGCAGCAGTTGTTTCGTCCGAAAGCGCCTGAGCCAGTGAGTCGGTTTGAGAATTCAGTGTCGCAGCCCAACCCGACTGCATTGCCGTCAAATGGCGGCTCCAGGAGTCTGTCTGTTGCGTCAGGATCTCGTTCGTCCAGTTGGCCAGTGCCGGCAATCCGGCAGCATCGGCGCTGAAGCCCGCGTCAGACTCACCAATGTACGGAACAAGGGAATCGATACCGAACTGTTCAACGTCATTCAAAATTGACTGCTCACCGCGTTCCACAAGAAATGTGGCAAACACCAGCATCATGGACATGGTTAAGGCCTGGGCGGTCGTGTCAAACGCCACGGCGAGCCCCGCTGTCACTTCCGGCAACGATGAATCGAGTTGCTCCGGCGTCACATTGGCAATCGCCATCGTAATGCCGATGACGGTTCCCAGGAATCCCATGATGGGCACGGCCCAGGTCACGGTGCGGATCAGCGAATAACTCTGAATAAGTCGATCAACCGACAGATCCGCCAGATATTTGAGATGATCTTCCAGGCTGTGATTTCTGCCCGCGTTTACGTAATGCGTCACATCCTGCACACGATTCCACATGGCAGTAGATTGCCATGACGGATGATGTGCGGCAGACTGCCATTGGTTCAATGTCTGAATCGCCCCGCAGTCTGCGTCAGCACTCGTCCACTCGGCTTTCGTCGCCAGTGACCTGACGCTGGAAATCACCATGCGCTCTGTAGGAAGTTGCTGCCATTTGACGAGCAGAATTCCCATCCCGACAAAGAACAACCCCGAAGTGACGTACTCAATCGGATGTCCACAGAAATACCGCTGAACGAACTCCGGCCACCCTGGAAAATAGCGAGCGACCATTGGCGCCATGAGATAGAAGACAACCGTCGCTGCTGAACCAATCAGCATCCCGAGAGTTGAAACGGACCGTTTTGGAATCTTCCCGTTGGCCACGGCCGATGTGGCTGCCGACGTTGTCGATTCCGATATATGGTTTGCTGACACGAGCAACTTCCCTGTAGCGAGCCTGCAAATTCGAAAACAGATTCTGTACGGATCACCCGCAGATTGCGACGCCGGGATTCAAGGACGGAACAAACCGTGATCGTCTCCGAATGGACCGATTCAATTCTGAATCAGTTCATGAATCTGACGTCCGGAAAAGTGGTCAGGAACCAATAGCCAAATGGCCCGAAGGGTGCTCCGCACTATTGGTTCCTGCACCGCTTTTTTGTGTGGTATGTGTGACAACGCCGGATTTCAGGCTCTACTCATACACTGGATGTGCTGTGGGGTCTATTCCAGTTTGGCTTCCGCCCACGACCTGTCGCCGCAGATCGTGGCCAATCTTTGACCGTTCCCCAAAGCGGATGCCGGGACCTGCCACAGCGGAGCGCCGTTCGGCAAATCCTGCCGGTCACTGAAGTGCGATCGGTTTCAACCCATGGCCGCAACTTTGGCTTTGATGAAATCCACGTGGTGCGGAATATGGCCGGTGACGCGTTCCAGCAGAGTTTCGAGCGTCAACGGCCCGGCTTCGGAATGCACGCCTGTTCGCTGGAAGTCCTCCACATCGGTATGTCGCAGAATGACCGCCAATTGACGGCGCACAGCCTGAATCAATTCGAGTTCCTCTTCTGCGCTCCGCTGCTCGTAGTGCAGCCCCGCTGCAAATGTATCCGGATTTCCGCCAAACATCGTCGGATTGTCTTCGACCAGCACGCGTTTCATGCGATCGGCATAGATCGTTTCAAAATCTGCAATATGGCAAATCACCTGCCGAATCGACCACTTGCCGGGCACCGGCTTTGCATCGAACTGCTCATTTCGAAGGCCCGCGACTGCGGCTCTCAGGATGTCGGGGCCCTGTTCGTATTGTTTGAGCAGATTATCGAGTGTCATGGCTTTTACTTTCGTCACTGGCTGGTTTCATTGAATCCCGTGCATTGTTCCGCATTTTTCACGTGGATGCCAATCGGAATCTATAGATTCCCGAGGCATCCACGATCGGCTACGATCCGCCTTTGGGAGGAAAAAAGGAACACATGGAAGGCTTGGTTAAATACAGGAATTGGCTGTTACTGGCGGCAGCAATCACGCTGGTGGTGTCCATCCCGATCGCCGGACGCCTGACGTTCGATCAGACGATCGAATCGTTTTTTGCTCCCGACAATCCCGACATTCAATTGCTGCTGCAATCGCGGCAGGACTTTGGCGGCGACGAATTCGTGATCGTCGCCTGGCGTGAACCGGGACTGATTCACCTCAACCCGGACAACGAAATCCCTGAATTGAGTGCATCATCAGCCGCGCGTATCGCTGATTTGTCTCAAAAACTCAGTGAGCTTCCGGGCGTGGACAAGGAACGCACGCGCGATCTGGAGCGTTTCCTGAAAAAGTCGCCATACAACAAAAACACACGGCAGAAAATGCTGAGTCTGTTCGAAGGCGTTCTCATTGGTCAGGATCAGAAATCAACGGCGATTGTGCTGCAATTGCTGCCAGCCGGAAATTCGTCGGTGACGCGTGCTGAAACAGTGGCGGCCATCCGGAACATCACTTCAGCGACAATTCCGCAAGCCGCCGTTGCCGGAGAGGCCGTCCAGATTCAGGATATGTTTAATCTCGTTGAACGCGATGGCAACCTGCTGTACATCGCATCGCTGGCAGTCCTGTCCATCATGCTGCTGGTGATCTTTAAAAATGTTCGCTGGGTTCTGGCGTCCGTTGGGATCGTCATCGCATCGGTCGCCTGTACGCGCGCGATTCTCGTCATCTGGGGCGCTCAACTGAGCATGGTCAGCTCAATGCTGAATTCTCTCGTGACCGTCATTTCGATCGGGACCACAACGCACATTATCGTCTACTATCGGGAACAACGGGCTAACTTCGACCAGCATGCGGCGACGGTGCGGACGCTGCAGGACTTATGGCATCCGGTCATGTGGACCGTGATCACCGTCGCTGTCGGATTCGCCGCGTTGCTGGTGTCCGATATCACCCCGGTACGCAGCTTTGCCATTATGATGACGCTTGGCACCCTGATGGTGCTCGTAATTTCGATCGCCGTTCTGCCAGCCACTTTCGCATCTGGTCTGGTGCCGGTTCCGGGCAGAGTCCGCCTTGAAGCACCGCTCGACCGACTGCTGGACCGGATGGCCCACGCGATCGATCGCCATCCGGTTCAGACAACGGTGTGGTGTCTCCTGCTCACGGCGGTGACGGCGCCCGGTTTGTTTATTATGCAGGTGGAAACAGATTTCAGCAAAAACTTTCGTGATTCCTCACCGATCGTGCAGTCACTGAAATTTGTTGAGTCAAATTTGGGGCCGGCCGGGTCCTGGGATGTCGCGTTTGATGTACCCGATCCGATTACAAATGAGTTTCTGGACAGCCTGCGTGAATTGACAGACCGACTGAAGGAGCTGTCGAATGAAGGCTTTGAACTGAGGGTGCTCTCGCTCAACGACGGTATCGATATTCCTCCGCGATTCGGCAGTTCGGTCAAACGACTGAATACGTTCACCAATAAACAGGCAGATCTTGTGGCAGGGTTCTACAATCCGGACCGACACCGCATGCGAATTGTTCTGCATTCGGCAGAACAACAGCCGACTCATCTGAAACTTGCGCAGATTCAGCGGGTACGCGATGTCGTGGCAAATCATTTTGACAAACAACACGCGATTGAAACCGAGCGTGCACATGCGCAATGGATTGAGCGTGGTGGCGCGAACGCCGCGGCCGTGTCAGTACCGCCGGGAAATTCGGCGACTGCCACGGGACTGTTCGTGCTGATGGCACACATTATCGACAGCCTCCTGCAGGATCAAATCCGAAGCTTTACGGTAGCATCAATCGGTACCGTAATCTGTATGTGGATTGCGTTTCGCAGCCTCAGAATTGGACTTATTTCACTGGTGCCCAATGTATTTCCAATTGCACTGGTGACCGGGTCGCTGGGACTGTTGAATGTGCCGGTTAATATCGGCACGGCCATGATTGCCAGTGTGGCGATGGGTTTTACCGCGTCCGTTCACTATGTGGCAGTCTTTCAAAAATCACTGCCGGAAGCAGGTGTGACCCGGGCTCTGCAACTGGCACAATCCGGAGTCGGTGTTGCCGTCGTCCTCGCTCACGTGGCTCTTGTCGCCGGCTTCATGGTACTGACGGTCTCCGAATTCATACCTCTTGTCTACTTCGGAGCGCTCCTGAGCTTATCCATGATCGGGGGCCTGATCAGCGACCTGATCCTGTTACCATTGTTGCTTCGCTGGACAACCAAAGATCCCACGCAAAAACCCTGAGACAATGTGTGGCAACCATTCATGTCCCGCATGACGCTGTATTCGGCGGGAAAAATCCATAAGTCAAGGGTCTTGAGTTCCTGGACTGGCTGCTACGCATCGCCCCGTGACAAACGCAATGCCTGCAGATGTCGACATGGTCCGTTACGAACCCCGAACTTGAAGTGCCAGCTGCAACGACACTTGCCTTTGCGGATGATCCCGTCGCTGTCGATCAGTACCTCACAACTCTGATTCTCGACTTTACCCAGGATAATCTCCCCGCCCCGCGGGGCGGCATGTCGAACTTCTACGTGGACTTTTTTCGACGCGATAATCCGCTGAGCGCCCACAAGTTCCGGATGCGATTCTCCCAGTTCCCGATCTGACAGTTCCATTGGAAGCACTTGCCTCCAGCGAAACACACCTGCGTGCAGGTCATAAATTGCCTGACCTCGCAAAGCCAGCTGATTCATGATCGCTGCACCCGCTGCCGTTGAACAACGCAGCGTCG
>JAGQQS010000033.1 GCA_020426105.1 Planctomycetaceae bacterium | reverse complement strand
GGATTTTGCATCCTTTTGGGACCTTTCACACCCCGCTCGCCCTACATCCAAACACTGGTCGCGGTACGAAGAGTGCCTGCTGCTTTGATGGTGAGTCTACTTTGATGGTGAGTCGCCGTTATTGGATATTCGACTGCGAAATGCAAAAAAACGCCATGCGTTGCGGCAGACGTTGCGGACGCTGAACGAAAACGCGCCAATCACATGGAAGAAATCGATACAGGAGAGGATGGTGATCCGGGGCGTCACGCACACATAACAGTTTGACAATTCAGGGCGGAAGCGGGTTTTAAAATGAGTCATTCCTTTTGTATTGTAGAAGAAGTCGCCCACATGATAGGCAACGACAAGTCCCCAACGGGCCAGCGGACTTGTTCGTTTACCGACAAATCGATGTGTATCTTTCCACAACAGCATACAAAGCGATGCTTCCTCAGCGCCTTCTGATTTGAGAGCATCAATTGTCCACTTTATCAGAAACGGAACACAGCCACGGGGAGCATCCTGACGTTTGCGGTACATTTCGAAGCCCCAGGCTTTCCCGCCACGCATCGGACTTGCCACGATAAATCCTTCAACTCGCCCCGTCTCATCGTTTTCAGCAATAAACAATCTGCGCCGTCCCAGCGCAGCAGGTTCTAGTTTTCCGACGATGTAATTCATCTCGCTGGTGTAAACGCGGTCCTTTAGATCTTCTTTTTGAATATCAAATAGTTCCTGAGTGAGCTGCTGCCACGAAACATTGTCCATCGTTTGATGAATTACTTCGCGACACGAAAGTCCCGCCCGCTGACAATAGTTGTATTGTCGACGAACCCAGTCATATGACTTGCCAGACCATGTATGCGGCTGCAGCTTAAGCGATGTTTCTTCTCCGAATTTTGTAACTTCCCACCCTTCTTCTTCAAACAACATCCGATCCTGTTCGCTGATTGAGTAGCAGTTGATCAGCAGATTTGTCTGCTTTGCCAGTTGTCCGAGCTGGTTGATGACTCGTCGTCGAACTTCGAATGGAGCGAGAATTCCCCCGAAAATGTGTAGTTTTCGCCCGGAAATAATCACCGAGAAGGCGACCGAGTGGTCCGCTGCCAGATAGCAGTGACGATGTGCTTCCACGACCAGGTAAGAATAGGGGGTCTCACCATATTCAAATGCCAGTCTTTCCAGCGCATGGAAATCGTCAGCCGAAAGCGCAGCGACCGGATGAAACGTCATCCGATCGACCGAATCGATGGCATGCTCATTCGACGTGAAGCACGGTTCACAGGCGTTCCCGGAAGTATGAACTTCTGATCCGACGCTGGCTGGGTTGATGGTCCAGGTCATTATGTTTTCGATGTCCAACTGAAGTTCGTGTGTGAATCCGAACGTAATTTGTCCAACACGTATGAATGATCAGGGAACAGGGCTGAGGATGTTGTCGGTTTTAATGCTTTGTGGCAGCAAATCACCAAAGGATTTGTAAACCTGACCTGGCTCAGTCTTCATGGAATCCTCCGGAACCCGTGTGCGAAAAGCAAGAAATGTTTTCGCATCGCCCTGACATTTTCTGCGTGTCGATCTCATTGAGGACAAAAGTCCACGAACGTCATGGTCCGTCACAAGAACAAAAACCGGCCCGAGATCCTTCTTGTAACGCCCATCACACCACGTTCTAATTTCAGAGCCTTAGATGAAGGCTCTGAGTTTCTGTCCTGGTTACGGATGAAATTATTAGCATGATTCCAGACACACTGAATGACAGTCGTTTGACGGATGACTTTCAGCACGCCGGTGGAAATCATAATACTCGGGAGCCACTGGCGATCATCGGAATCGGTTGTCGATTTCCCGGTGGCAGTCGTGACGCGACGCAGTTCTGGAATCTGATTGCAACCGGAACTTCGGCGATCACTGAGGTCCCTGCTGATCGCTGGAACGCAGATCGCTTCTACCACCCGAACCCGTTAGCCATGGAACGGATGGTCACAAAATGGGGCGGGTTCGTCGACCAGCTGAAACATTTTGATGCCGCGTTCTGGGGTGTATCGCCCCGCGAGGCAATGCGAATGGATCCGCAGCAGCGCTGGCTGCTGGAAGTCGCGTGGGAAGCACTTGAAGATGCCGGGGTCCCCCCTGCGTTGTTGCGTGGTTCTTCAACCGGAGTGTTTGTTGGAATTTCTGCCAACGATTATCACAGTCTTCAGCTCTCCGACAAAAAGCAGATTGATGTTCACAGTAACAGTGGTGGCACTCTGAGCATCGCGGCAAATCGTGTTTCGTACCTGTTGGACCTGCGAGGCCCCAGTGTCGCGGTCGATACCGCCTGTTCATCAGCCCTCGTTGCGGTTTCACTGGCTTGTCAGGCCATCTGGTCCGGCACGTGTGACAGCGCTCTGGCTGGTGGGGCAAATGCGCTGATCTCACCGAACTCATCGATCGGATTCAGTAAAGCGGGAATGCTGTCACCGTCCGGCCAATGCTTTGCGTTTGATGAACGTGCGAATGGATACGTTCGTGGCGAGGGTGCCGGACTGGTGTACCTGAAACCACTCAGCCGCGCGCAGCAGGACGGTGATCGAATTTATGCCGTTGTGCGGGCCGCGGTCGTAAATCAGGATGGACATACTTCGTCGATGACTGTCCCCGGTGTTAAGAGCCAGATGGAAATGTTGCGCCAGGCTTATCACCAGGCCGGCTTCTCACCGCATCAGGTGGACTATGTGGAAGCGCATGGGACCGGAACACCCGTAGGCGATCCGATTGAATCAGAGGCCCTCGGAAATGTTCTGGGGAAAGGGCGACCCTCGAGCCGGAAATGCCTGATCGGTTCCGTCAAAACAAATATCGGCCATCTGGAATCGGGGTCTGGTATCGCAGGGATGATTAAGAGCGCGCTGGTGCTGCACCACCGGATGATTCCGCCCAACCAGAACTTCAAAACTCCAAATCCGGGCATCCCGTTTGAAGAGCTGGGCCTCGAAGTCGTCAAAGAGATGCAGCCGCTCGCCTGCCCGACGGACAGGCTGCCGGTCGTCGGTGTGAACTCGTTCGGTTTTGGCGGCACGAATGCGCACGTTGTGCTCGAAGCGGCGCCGTTGTCCATTTATAACACTCCCGCGTCCGGGCCGCAGAGAAACGCGGTAAGACCCCTTGTCCTGCCAATCTCGGCTCGTGACGGAAACGCGCTGCGGGCCTACGCGGCCGCCTATCATCGTCTGCTCAGCGAACGTTCGAGCGGCGGGGTCCGGAGCGGGGCGATTTCAGCAGCAGGCAAGGCGAACGGTACAACATCCGGCTTCGACCAGAACGTATCCGTCCACCCAGCCGATATTTGCTATTCCGCAGGCAGGCACAAGGAGCAACATGCGGAAAATTTAGTCGTGATCGCCGATGATGTATGGCAATTGCTGGACCGTTTGCAGACCTGGCTGGAAGAAGAACAAATTCCAACCGGTGTCGTCCGCGGTGTTAAGCGTGACACGCCGCAGGAACTCGTCTTCGTCTTCACCGGACAGGGCAGTCAGTGGTGGGGCATGGGCCAGCAGTTGCTGCAACGCGAGCCAGTATTTCGCCAGACGGTTGAAAAAATCGATGCTTTGTTCCAGCAGTTTTCAGGCTGGTCGATCGTCCATGAAATGCAGAAAAGCGAGACGGAATCCCGTATCGATCAAACCGCCATCGCACAACCTGCGATCTGTGCATTACAGATCGCGCTGGTCGAACTGTGGAAATCATGGGGCGTCGTGCCGACTCGAGTGGTCGGACACAGTGTCGGAGAAGTGGCTGCCGCTTACTGTGCCGGCGCACTAACCCTGGAAGACACGGTTAAGGTTATCTATCACCGCAGTCGATTGCAGGACACCACAGCAGGGCACGGCCGGATGCTGGCGGCCGGTATTACTCCACGTGAAGCTCGACAGCTGATTGGTGAGCATGGCGACCGTGTTCACATCACCGCGATTAACAGTCCGGAACTCGTTACACTCGGCGGCGACACGGAGCCACTCGAACGTATCGCAGTTCAATTGGAGCACGATAATCGTTTCATGCGATGGTTGAAGGTCAACTACGCGTTCCACACGCATCAAATGGAACCGATTAGAGAGCCGTTACTGGCATCGCTGGCATCAATCAGGCCACAGGCGGCAACGATACCGTTTGTTTCCACCGTCACCGGGAACGTGTGTCCCGGCGAAAAACTGGATGCCATGTATTGGTGGCACAACGTGCGTCGCCCGGTTTTGTTTGCACCCGCCATCACGCAGTCGATTCAGGCAGGGGCGACAACATTCATCGAGGTCGGTGCCCATCCGTCAATGCAAAGCTCACTGACCGCCTGCCTTGCGGCGCAGAACGTCACCGGACACGTTTTCCATTCGTTGTCACGCAAAACAGATGAGTCGCTGCACTTGCTCTCGAACCTCGCGCAGCTGCACCTGTGTTCTGTAAAAATTGACTGGGCCGCTGTCAATCAGACAACAGGTCAGTTTGTAAAACTTCCGAGCTATCCGTGGCAATATGAAGCATACTGGCTCGACCGCGGTGAAATGGCGTCACGCTTGTTGCCGGTGACTCATCCGTTCCTGTTCAAGCGATTACCGACTGCAAGACCGACATGGCAGTTTGAAACAGACCTGCATTTGCTGAACTGGCTGACTGATCATCGGCTCTGGGATGGCGTGGTGTTTCCCGCAGCAGGATTTGCTGAGATCGGCCTGGCCATCGCTCGTGAACTGTTTCCGGGCGAACCGTATGCGGTCGAAGAACTCGAAATGCTGAAAGCGTTGTTTGTCCCGGCAGATGCGGCGTTATCCGTACAGATCATGTTCGATCATCAAGACAGCACTTTTCGCGTCTTCAGTCTGACGTCGGACCAGCAGGAATGGGAACTGCATGCCTCAGGGCGTCTGGTGCTGATTTCAGCGGATATGCCAGTTATGGACGATGCTGATCTGAACTCGCTGCTGAGCCGACAGGGCGAAACCCTGACGCATGAAGAATACTATACGGAGTTATCGGCATTGGGATATCAGTTTGGTCCCGAGTTCTCGCAGATTAACCACGTCTGGCGAACTCCGGGCGAGTCACTGGTTGAGATTATTGTCCCTGATGCACTCCAAACAGAAGCAGCCGGTTATCGAATTCACCCGGCCGTGCTTGACGCATGTTTCCAGGCCACTCACGGCGCCCGAAATGGCGGCACAGATCATGCAGAAAAGGTCGTTCCCGACTATTTCTTTTTGCCGGAATCTGTGCGACGAATTCAACTGTACAACCGGGAAATCCCCGGTCGACTATGGGCGCATGCCAGACTGCGAGCCTATGACGAAACGTCGATGCTGTGCGACATCTTCGCCTACGATGAAAAAGGTCAGCGCGTCGCGGATATCATGGGATTCCGGGCCGCAAAAGTGGAGCACCAGCGAGATTCAGAAAACGGTGCCGTGGGGCTTTATCAGTTTCATTGGGAGGAGTCGGCGGGAACGTATTCTGCAACTGCTGCAACCCGAACTGCCGGGCAATTACATCTCGTGTTTGCGGATACCGCTGGTGTCGCGGATCGGCTGATTGATTCGCTGCTGGCGAACGGCGATTCTGTGATTCAGGTACGACCAGGCACGACGCTTCGCAGAATCAATAATACAGAATTTGTTATTCCGACGGATTCTCCAGAGGGCATTCAGCACGTGCTGGAATTGGCTGCCAGTGGCGATGTAACGCTGGCCTCGGTGATCCATTGCTGGAGTCTGGACCATGCCGTCGCTTCAGAATTGGACGTTGCGTCGCTTCGCTTTGCCCAGCAAACAGGCACACTGAGCGCGCTTTATCTGGCGCAGATGCTGGCTGCTTTGGATTGGACGACGACGCCGAAGGTCACGATTGTCACCTGCGGCGCACAGGCTGCTGCACCGGCTGATTCTGTGAACGGTCTGGCATCGTCCCCTATCGTTGGGTTTCTGCGCGTTGCCAACAACGAACTTCCTCAGTTCCATTGGACGCATGTTGATCTGGACGAGATTCAAACCCCAGACGGGGTCGTGATGGCGGCCGCATCTGTTTTGCAGGAAATTGAACGCCCGGGAGATGAACGAGAAATCGCGTTCCGAGGCAGGAGTCGACTCGTCAATCGGATGCGTTCCATTTCCGATACGGACCTTCAGGTTCGTTCGCATTTGTCCGCAGGAACCGGTCGTCGCAGTGTTCCATTCCGACTTCAGACGAGCAAGCCTGGTATCCTGACACGCCTGTCACTCAATGAGACGCACCGCACCGAGCCACAACCCGATGAGATCGAAGTTCGTATTCTGGCCGGCGGGATCAACTTCCGTGACTTGATGAAAGCAATGGGGATGTACCCAGGCAATCCAGTCGACCTGCTGTGGTTCGGCGACGATTTTTCGGGAGTTGTCGAACGGGTGGGCTGCAATGTGACGGACCTCGCACCGGGGGATCGGGTAGCGGGGATCGCGCCCTATTGTTTCCGTTCTTTCGTGACAATTCATCGTCGGATGGTATTCAGGCTTCCGGAAGCCATGTCATTTACTGATGCAGCGACATTGCCTACGGCGTTTCTCACAGCCCACTACGCCCTGCATGAGCTCGCGCGGATGCAACCAGGCGAAAGTGTGTTGATTCATGCCGGCACAGGTGGAGTCGGCCAGGCGGCGATTCAGGTCGCCCAGGCGCTGGGACTGAAAATTTTTGCAACAGCCGGGTCTGTTGCTAAACGACAGATGCTGACAGATATGGGAGTACCCTATACCTTCAACTCACGAACGCTGGAGTTCGCAGACGAGATTATGGCCGCTACTCAGGGTCGGGGGGTGGATGCCGTGCTCAACTCATTGGCGCGAGAGTTTATCCCGAAGAGTTTGTCTGTCCTCGCACCGTTCGGTCGATTCATCGAAATCGGCAAGATCGATGTGTACGGAAGGACGGCCGTTCGACTGAATGCCCTCAAAGATAACATTTCATATTTTGTCATCGATCTGGCGCAGCACCTGTCCGCCAAACCCGACTACGTTGCATCGATGCTGAATGAACTCTCGGGTAAGTTCGCTTCGAATCAGTATCGTCCGCTGCCATCTAAAGTCTTTCCAATCACGGAGGTGGTTGACGCATTTCGCTATATGGCACAGGGAAAACATATTGGCAAAAACGTCCTTTCATTCGACGTTGATCAGGTCTCCGTCAGTCCGTGCAATGAGGAAGGTCGTCTGCTGAAAGCGGATGCCACATATCTGATTACCGGCGGAGCAGGCGGTTTTGGATGGGAAATTGCCAAATGGATGGTCTCGGAAGGAGCGCGCAGTCTGGCATTGCTCAGCCGTAGTGGACCAGGCGCAGAGGTGGCCGCTGAAATCGAGCAGTTACGATCGTCCGGAGTGGCGGTGCTCGACGTACGTGCTGACGTGACGTGTCCACTTGCCGTTAAAGACGCGATCCGGCAAATCGACCAGGAATTGCCTCCCCTCAGAGGCATCATACACGCCGCAATGATCCTTGACGACTTATTCATCCACGATCTCAATCAGCAAAGCTTCAATCGGGTGTTGCATCCAAAAGTCATTGGCGGTTGGAATCTGCATGCTTCGACGCTCCACCTGCCCCTTGACTATTTTGTCTGTTTCTCATCTGTATCTTCAATGATCGGAACAACCAAACAGTCAAACTACAGCGCGGCCAATTTCTTTCTGGACGCGCTGGCAGCGTATCGACAGGCGTCAGGGCTCCCGTCACTCACCGTTAACTGGGGAGCGATCGGCGGCGCCGGGTACTTCGAACGCAATCAGAAGGCGAGGGATTACATTGATAAAGTCGGCTTCCGGTCACTTTCCGTACCGGACGCACTGAAGATGCTTCGCGAACTCATGCAGCGTTCTTCATCGCAGGTGGCCGTTGCCAGAGCCGATTGGGAGCAACTCGCCCGATTCAGTCCGGCTCTGGGATCTTCGCCAACCTACACACCGCTCACGAGCGAAAAGTCCTCCTCACGCACTGGTGGAGCAATCGTGACACGCATCCGCAATGCGTCCGCCTCAGATCAAGCCACGATCCTTGAAGACTTTCTGACGGAACAGATTGCCCGAGTTTTCGGAATTGAAGCGTCACAGGTAGATCGTTCCACCGCCCTGACGCATCTGGGACTTGATTCACTGATGGCCGTCGAATTGATGAATCGTCTTGAACATGAATTGAATCTTACAATTCCACTGGGCAGCGTGTTGTCAGGACCCAACGTGCAACAACTGGCTTCTACGTTACTACCTCTTGTTCTTACCAGCTCCAACAGCGACCATTCTACCGCCGAAGCCGACGCAGAAAATGCAACCACCAGCAGAACAGTGGAATTATCGCAGTCGCGTCTGGCGGAGTTCTGGACTTCCGAGCTGGAGAACGTTCCTGTTGGCCTGAACTGGCCTCTGTCAGCCCCTGATTCTGCACAGCTCCGGGCATCGTGCCAGGACATGAGATTTAAGGTTGCGGAAGAACTGGCCCTGCGACTGTCAGGGCTGTCTGCCGAGCTGGATGTGCGCCTGACAGACATTCTTTTCGCCACATTTCAGCTGACACTTCACCAGCTATGCGACCAGTCGGACCTGCTGGTCGGCTACGGCTTGAACCCCCACGAAACATCCGAGCTGCATGATGCAGAAGTACTGTTCAGGAATATGATGCCACTTCGCAGCAGGCTTGAGTCGGGCATTACGTTTGTTGAGTTTCTGGACGCGACGGTGTCGCGTCTGCAAGCCGCACGACGCCATCTGGAACTGCCGTTTTCACAGTTAATGAGTCTGTTTGAATTGACCGATGACAGCGCAGAGACACCGTTTCCGAAGGCTGGTTTCTCCAACGGAATTCTCACGCCCGATGATCCGGGACGGTCGTGTATTTCGCTGGTGATCGACGAAAACGGTGACGGAATTTCAGGCACCTGGCGTTATCGGCCCGATCAGCCGTCGCCCGTCACCGTGGCGCAAATCGATTCGATCTACAACGATTTGCTGGTGAAAATGGTATCGTCTCCGAATCACGAGATCGATCAGCCACACGTGGCGGTTACACAAAGTCTGCGGCATGCGCATGATGAAGATCCGACGGCGAGCCGGAGATTGCCTCTGTTGCGTCCTGTATCGTCAGTACTTCCCGATGAATTCGCCAGCGATCTCGTCCTTTCCGCTGAGATTACTCCTGTCGGCGGACGTCCGATCGTGAATCCTCTGAAGGCCAGGCGAATTCTACTCACCGGAAGCACTGGATTTCTGGGTGCGTTCCTGTTGGACAATCTGCTGCAGACGACACACGCTGAGATCGTTTGTCTGGTCCGTGCTGCGGATGAGGCCGCTGCTAAGCGCAGAGTAATGAATAATCTGAAACGCTACTCCCTGGCTTCAGCGGGTGCCGCAGAACGAATTCACGTGATTGTAGGGGACTTTTCAAAACCAAATCTTGGCTTGTGCGCAGATACTTATCACCAGCTGTCGATTGACATTGATGTAATTTATCACAATGGAGCGGATGTCAATCTGGCTCTGCCCTATGCGTCACTGCGTGCAACGAATGTAGGCGGTGTTGTGGAGATTCTGAAGTTTGCGGTGGCGTCACGAACCAAAGCGGTTCATCTGGTTTCGACATTTACGGTTCATACGACGCCGGACAATCGTGGCATGGTTGTCACTGAATCCGACCCGCTTCCGCCGTTCACAAAGTTGCTGTATGGATATTCTCAGACAAAATGGGTGGGGGAAAAACTGGCACAGGAAGCGCGACGTCGCGGGATCCCGGTCACGATCTATCGCCCGGGCCACATCACCGGTGACAGTCGGACAGGTATATCCAACACAAGCGATCTCCTGCACACCATCGTGCTCATGTGCCTGCAACTTGGCGCAGCACCTCTGCGAGATGTCGAACTTGACGTGACACCAGTCGACTATGTGGCACAAGCGATTGTGCAGCTTTCGATGCAGCAGGAATCGGAAAACAGCGACTTTCTTCTCACAAATCCCATCCCGATGAGTACCAGTAAACTGATGGACTGGCTTTCGCAGTCTTATCCCGGGCTCGAGTTTCTGCCGTACGAAGACTGGCGTGCCCGATTGCTGCGGTTTGGTGAAGAATCGGGAATTGATAATCTCCGAATGTTGACGGACGTCATGGGCACCAGAGCGATGGGGGCAGATGACACGCCCGCCGTTCATCCTCGCTTCGACAGCCGGCGAACCCAGGCAGTATTGCGGGATGCAAACGTCACGTGCCCCTCACCACAAACGGAACTGTTCGATGCGTACCTCAGTTATCTGCGACGCATGGAATTTCTTACTCCCGCAGTTCTCGAATCGCAATCGGACGATGGATTAACAGCGGCGGCCGTCAATCATTCTTCCTTCAATGGTTCCGTATCATTGCGGAATGGATTGAAGTGAATGTACTCCCAATGGCGGTAAAGATCGCTGGTGCGGACAAGTTGTTCGTGAACCCCATCCACTGCAACTCGACCCTCATGGATAAGCACGATTCGGGAACACTTCTTCACGGTCGACAGTCGAGTGGGTAGAAAAATGACAGTGCGATTTCCTGAAATTCGCTGGTATGCATCGTCCAGCATCGCCTTCGTCGCGGCATCCAGCGCTATGTTTGGCTCTTCGATGACCAGCAGCGCCGGCTGACGCACAATCGCACGCGCCAGACTGAGTCGAAATATCTGGCCTCGGTCGAGGGCGACTCCGTGTTCGCCCAGGACCGTTTCGTAGCCCTTTGCCAGTGTCCGGACAAAGTGATCGGCATGGACCAGTTTGGCGGCGTCGAGCGCCTGTTGACGCGTGATGTCCTTCTGACCGCAGGTGATATTTTCCAGAACTGTTGCGTTAAATACCGGGTCGTTTCCGCCGACCATGATGGCTTCGGCACGCAGCGATTCGAGTGTGGCGGCGCGAATGTCACGTCCGTCAATCAGAATCTGGCCCTGATCCGGATCAACAAAGCGAGGGATCATGCTGGCCAGCGCAAATGCGGCTTCCCGCTGCAGGGACAGCAATGCAAGCGTTTCCCCAAAAGTCAGGCGTAAATCCAGGCCGCGAATGAGCCCGGGCGCTGATATCGGCGAAAACACAACCTGGTCGAAGACAAGACTGCGTGACATCGGTTCCAGAAACGCCGCACCGGGAGCCTGACTTACCAAAGGTATACGATTTAAAAATTCGGATACTTCCGCCGCCCGGAGATTCCCTTCCCCTCGGAGTCCCTGCACATTTTCAAATCGATTCATCGCGCGCGACAGGAAAAACAGGCAGCTTCCGATCAGTAACCCCCCGGCGATATCGATCGAACCGTCTTTGATGATGTGCGTTACCACAAATCCGGCAGGCACGGAAACAAGCAGCAGTGACAAAACATGTCGGATCCAGTGACCCAGGCTCTGTTGTCGGAGTACATGGCGACAACGTTCGCGATACTGATCAAGATTATGCTGAAACTGAATATGCTCTGCTTCCTCCATGCCAAAACCGGTCACAATCCGTGTTTTCTGAAGCCCTTCAGCCATTCGCGCCAGACCACGTGTGACCTGGTTAGACAGTAGTCGCAGACTTGAATCCCCGCGCTGTAATTCGAAACGAATCGCAAACCGGATCAATAACACTGGAACCATGGCCTCCAGTGCGACGCGCCAATTTGTGACAATGGCTACCACTGCCAGAATCAATGCGTCAAAGAATGCCAACAGGACAGTGCTGCCCCAGTGACTGCCTGCAGTTTCCAGATAAACAGTGGATTCCCGGAACAATCGATCGGCGACACTCAATTGTTGGCCGGATACGTCCGAAGGCTCAAGCCGAATCGCTTTGCGATGAATGTGCTGCCGCAGCCGCTGAACATGGGCCGCCACGTGTCTTTCAATTAACGCTTCGGCCATCGCCTTGAAGGCCCAGCGGAAGAGGAAACTCACACAAACCAGCGCGAATAACAACGCGGCTGCAGTGTCCGTCGATTTCATTATGGAGACGGATTGGATCAGCGACGAAAAAGCTTTGCCAGCCGGATGAGTTGCCATCGACGTGGCAAGCGTCTGAAGGCCGGACGATCGGAACTGCTGGTCGATGCCCGGGGAACTGACATACACCAGGATCCAGAGCAGGCCGGCGGATGCCAATAACCCGGCGGCAAGCGACACCGAGGACATGAGCGCACACGCAACAGCCGGGAGGTATCGAATCTGAGCGAGTGATCGAAACGAGATGATACGATCGAATTTTTGCATATTCGGATCGGACACGAATTCTGCCTCCGACTACTATTCAAGCACGCAACCACCGTACTGCAGAGTAGTCGGGAACCCATGCGACCACAACCTGCAAAAGCATGCTCGAAACGGAATTCGCCACAGAATTTGAGTCTGCTTCGCCTGATCCGTCACCAACTACCCAGTTTGGCGTCGCGGAAAATTAACTGGACCAGGGACTGCTTACCAGCCAGCTGTCGGCATACAGGAAAGGCGCGGTTCCCTGCCGAGCCGAGGGAGGGCACAAGTGCCACGTTCCTCGCGGCTTAGCTCCCAAACAGGCATCCGATCAGGTTCTCAGACCGACGCCTAGGCAAGGTCACGATCCTCAAACAGGATGAACCCGAGCAGCATCATGGCAGTGATGTAGGCCAAAGCATACAGGAGACTGTTCCCCAAATAATCCTGCGGAACAATCCTGCCGGTAGCCACCGCCGATGACACATTGAACGCCGACAACGACGGCATGACCAGCGAAATCAATCTGGCCATAAATGTCACTGACTCATTGGCGTCGCCGGCAACGCTGCGATTGACCATCACTTCCGTAAGATTTCCAATCACAAACACCGCAAAACATATTACCAGGTTCATCACTATTGGAAGCCGCGTTGCCACAGTGACTGCGATCGCTCCCAGGACACATACCTGCAAAAATGCCAGAGCGATACCCGGCAGGATCTGACCAATGACCCGCATCCGGTCCTGATGTGGCAAGGGCAGCTCAACACCCGCCACTTCATGCCACTGCCAGCGAGGCGAGATTTCTTCGGCTCGTTCCTTCTGGTCATATCCAACTTTGAAAAAGATCAGTACAGAAAACAGAGCAGTCAAAATGACAAACATCCAAATGACGGCCTGCACAATCCCAACGTATTTTCCGAGGATGAACTGGCGACGATCAATGGGCTTGCTGAGCAGTGTCATGGCCGTCTTGCCCTCAATATCAGACGTGATACTCGTACCAGCCGTCCATATCGCCAGCAGTGCCCCGGAAATTAACAACGTTGCCAAACCACATTCATTCAGCATTTTGACATCGTCTTCCAGAGTGAAAAACGGCATCACAGAGTTGAGAACCAGAATCGCCGCCGAAACAACAAGCAGCAATATGAACAACGGCTGCCGGATTGCCTCTTTTGTGGTCGCTCTCGCAATCACGCCAATCCGAGTGCTGTAGGACAACACCACAAGGCCCACCAGCATTCCAAACACGGTCAACCAGGTCCATGTCCAGTCAATTTCGGAGGCATCAATGGTGACTTGAGCGATTGTCAGGGCAAAATTCATCAGAGACAGACTTTCAGAATCAATTCTAAAACAGCAGAATCCATGCGCACCGCGAGCCGCACGCAGAACTACGTCCGAAGGTGAATGGGCGTTGGACATTTCTGGCGTCGAAGAAAACTGCCTGAAATTTTTCGACCTTTCCCGGATTTTTGCTGTTTTTCAGGGCAGATCGGTGACGAAACCAGACTCCAACGTCGCTCTGCGACACCGAACGGAGACTGCCATCCCAAAGGCGAGGCGTCAGAAAAACGGTCGAGCAGGCGGGGAACCCTGTAAATTACGCAAGTTCACGATTTGTGGCGCGCCCGGAGCTGTGTTTTCTGAACGCCCGGAACGGAAGTTACAGCCAATCTGAAGAATGAGCCTTCACCACCTGCTGAGACAAACATAAATCCGACACACCCGGGTTCGCGGATTACGTGAGCACCGCAAGCGGACTTCTCCCCGAATTTGAAGGTGCAGTCAACCATGCCTATGAACGCCTGACTTCATTTCTGATTCCGGATTCTTTGGGTGACGCATCCGCGGAACGGCTGGCTCCGGGATTTAGGGTTCATGGCTTTGAGGCAAATTGTTTCAGAAAAAAACGACGAACACTGGCTGACAAAACACCGCAGGCGAAACGTATTGACGTCCCCTTCCCAATTGCGAATTTGCGCGACTGGTGTGCGGTGATCAGGTTCCAGAAAGATATCTGAAATTCCGAGACCACTGTCGCCCTGCAGTGTTTTCCAGATAGATTCTTTGATCGTCCAAAGCGTTAACAGGGCCTCGGACTGTCGATCGCCCTGCGCGTCGCACCAATCCTGTTCGTGAGGATGCATCACAATACTCTGGAGTGCTTCCATGCGTAACGGCTGAGCGATTTCAAGATCGACTCCGATTGGATCGATACCATCAGATAACGCAATCGCCACCATCTCGGCCGAATGAGAAATACTGATCTGCGGAAGGTGACCGCGTTGAAGAGAACGCAGTACAGGGCGTCCCGCCTGATCTGAATCGAACTGAATCAGTTCTGAGTCTTTTTCGAATTCCAGTCGCAGCACAGCTCTCACCGCGAGGCGGCTATTGAGAAACTGTCGCTTCTTTTTCTGCGGTCGATACTGTTGCCATCGCTGAAGATCACGGGCGCTCAAGCGTGCCTCCAAAAGGTCGTTTTCCAAATTACCAGCGGAGCTGCTGTCGGCCGCGTCAATTTGGGCCAGCCACAGGCGGCAGGCAGGGAGTATCTGGATGGGATCTGTCAGGTGCATTTCCATCGATCCCTCAACTGTGCGGCTGGTGACCTTGTGCCTGCAATTTGGGGGCGTCCCCAGGAGGCTCAACAGTACACAGACAATGGACGAGGTCATTGGCAAACGCCTGAGTCTGTTCCATCGTCAGGAATCGCGATGACGAGCGTACGGACAGTGTGATTTTTCTGTTGGCTTCGCACGTGGCAATGCTGACTGGGACATCATCGGCACACGGTGCAAACCCCGTTGCGGTCGCCAGCTGCAAATCGCCTGAAATCGGCATACCGTCTCTCCATGGCACAAGCCGCTTACCTCCACGCGAGATATCTCCGAGACAGGTCCATTGCAACGAAGGAATAAACAGCCCCAATCGCCGAAACATATTGATTCCGTTCGGAATCTTTGAAGCAGCGGCGATTCCTTTAACGAATTCAACGCCGATATAGTTGGCCCGCACCCAGGTCATTTCAGCATGAATTCCACTCAGGATCGTGGCGGGATTGACGCATTCCTGGCGGGGACGGCGCATGAATGCGACTCCAAAACGATTTGTGGCGGGCAACCAGCGATCGGACGGTAGACGCAGATCGATCGGATTGAATACCGTGACGTGATGATGCATTTTCCCCGGCGGTGCCAGTCGCGCATAGGTACTCATTGAGCACACCATTACCAAATCATTCAGTTTTACTTTCCATGCGTCCTGCACAGCACGAAGCTGATCGCCCTGTTCTTCGGAGAGAATGACTTCGACGCAGTGACTCGACATTTCCTCCTGATGTTTGCCGGTGCGTCCTGAGGCGGCCCACCGCGAGGTTCGCCCGCGAATCGTGGCCCATGCATTTATCAGTGCCTGTTTCAGGCCGATCGGCGGTACAGTTGATGGCTGTGGAAAGAGATGTCGCCGGTTGAGACGGTCCGATTCGAGTGACGGCAATTTGGGAGCCAAACCAGTCACGGCGCAGTGATACAGATGAAACCAGTCGGTGACTACCTGTCGCAAACCGTTTCCATCCGTCGCTGCGTGATGCGCGTCCATAAATACCTTGACGCCGTCATCCTGCACAACGATTGAGGTATGCAATGGTGCCGAACAGGTCAAGTCGATTGATTTGAATCCCGTCGCACATTCTGGTTCAAATACAGAACCTGAACGGCGGCTGATTGTGACTGGCTCGGGCGTACCGGAGACCCAGCACCACTGTCGGTCAATCATTTGCAGTCGGCAGCTCAGCAGGGGATGCCTGGAAATGGCGTGCTGCAGAGTTTCGCGATACAGATCGAGCTGACATTCTCCGGTAAGTCGCAGCACAACCTGAATCACCATAGGTGATCGTGGGGTGGTACACTGCAGCAGAAATTGCTCCAGCGGAGTCAGAGGGAGCGGGTCCATAGTCGATTGACTGCTCAGGAATTCAAGATCGGCAAACAAAACTCGTAAGTGTCTGATTCACCCGAGGCCGGCCAATACAAAAGCTTCGTTTTGCATCTGCGAACAGTCGGGCGTGGGTGGCCGCTGAGAGCACTCAGATGCCATCACTATTCCGGGCTCTTCCCGGATTTGCCGAATCATAACGGAGATGGCATCCGATAAACCGCGAATAAACCCCTGAGTTGCGTTTTCTGCCGGTCCCGCGCCGTGCAAACATTAAAGCCGGACTAATCCCGGGAGAAGTGCACTGCCCGTCGAT
>JAGQQS010000469.1 GCA_020426105.1 Planctomycetaceae bacterium | reverse complement strand
TCGGAG
Source organism: Planctomycetaceae bacterium (assembly GCA_020426105.1). Lineage (GTDB taxonomy): Bacteria > Planctomycetota > Planctomycetia > Planctomycetales > Planctomycetaceae > SXXK01. The sequence continues at coordinate 4,120 of JAGQQS010000469.1, read as the reverse complement.
GCCTGGATACCATTTTTGGCGGTGGCGGTATCGATATTATTCTTAACGCGTGAAACCTGCGGCAACTCGGAATGTGCTGGTGAAAACCAGTCTGTTCCAGCCGGTCCTGATTTGTTTTCGGGCATTAAGGTGGTAGCACTTCTGGCGTCACGGCACTGCAGAGGGCAGTATTATCCGTGGCTTCAATGAGGTGCGTCTGCCCGCCGGAAGTTCACTTTAATTGGTTGACATCAGCATCCCCATGTGTTGTCATGCGGTTTCCCTGCGGCAGGAGGTTCTAAACGGCGTCGTTGTTTCCCGAAACGCGTGCGTCTGAGTGAATGCTGCAGAGTGATTGACTTCATCCATTCGAGATGAACCTGAAGTTGTCGTGCTGGACCCCGCAGAGCCGTTTGGTTTCTGGTTTCAGCCATTTCCCCATACCCTGTTGCGCGGAACATTGGAACAACAAGGTCATTCAGCGATGCTGTAAGTTTCCCCGAGTGATTTGTCAGACCGCGACAGGATGCGCGAAACGCACAATTCCAGCAACGTGTCTTCAAAACGATCGGAGAGCCTCCATGCTAATCACAGCAGCTCGCGGATTTCGGCGGCGGATCACTTCTTTTTTGCTGTTTCGATCCATGCTGATTGGTCATCAACGACGGGCAAACAGAATCGGTTCGCGTGCTCCAGGACTCTATGTTGGAAATGTTTCGAGCCGCGTTGAGCGTGTGGAAGACCGGACGTTGTTGTCTGGCAGTGACAATTTTGCTGGTCGTACAAATCTCGGATCGGTTATTTCAACTACCGACACCGGAACCAACGTCGGATTCAGTGGGGAACCCGGAGAGATTACGCAGAGCGGAACGATTAATTCTGCCTGGTGGTCGTGGACGGCACCATCCAACGGGACATTGGTGGTGGATACCAACGGTAGCAGCTTCGATACGTTTTTGACTCTGGCGACCGGTTCAGCGGTGAACGCTCTGAATCCGGTGGCACAGGATGATGACGGCGGTGACGGCCTGCAGAGCCTGATCACGGCAAGCGTCACGTCTGGAGTAGAATACCAGATTGCTGTTGATGGCTTTAATACCGACACGGGCTCGATTACGCTCAATCTGGCGTTTGTATCCTTCGGTACAGAAGACTTCGGTGATGCACCGACCGCCGCCCAATCCGGGTTTGCGTCCAGTTACCCCACGCTTCTGGCAGATAATGGGGCACAGCATACACCCCTGGCCGGTTTTACAATTGGCAGCGAAATCGACACGGAGGCAGATGGACAGCCGAGCGCGGCTGCCAACCTTGACGACACTGGGGGCACACCGAACGACGAAGATGGCGTCAATTTCATCGGCACACCAACACTGGGGAGTCCCGGATCAGTGGCAGTATTTGTGACAAACACTGCCGGAGTCACCAATCCGCATCTGGACGTCTGGATTGATTTTGACCGGGACGGGGACTGGGACGAAGTTAATGAGCACATTTTCACCGGAGCTGCAGTCGCGGGAACAAATACTGTCAACTTCACTGTTCCCGGCACGGCGTCGCCGGGTCTGACGTTTGCACGCTTCCGACTATACGATGGCACAACGCCGCTTGCGGTCACTGGCCTGGTCGCCAACGGAGAAGTTGAAGACCATTCACTCAGCATTGTGACGGCCGGAACGTGGCAAAGTCAGGGTCCGTCTCCCACGATCAATGCTCAATTGGACGTTCCGCCTGACGACCAGGTCGGTGGTGCCATCCAGGCCATCGCTCCGCATCCCACGGATTCCGATATCCTGTACATCGGAGCTGTCAACGGTGGGATCTGGAAGACGACAAATGCGACCGCTGCAAACCCGAACTGGACTCCCTTGACTGATGGTTTGCCGTCTCTGTCGATTGGTGCGATTTCATTTGATCCCACGGACGGAACAAATCAGACATTGCTGGCCGGCACCGGACGGTGGAGCAATTTCGGACTTCGTGGCGACGATGAAGTCGGCCTGTATTACAGCACCAACGGCGGTTCCACCTGGACGCATTTTAATAACTCTATCCTGCAAAACGAAACGTTTTCGGCGGTCGCTGCGCGCGGCACTACGATGCTTGCCGCATCGGCGGACAACAGCCTCTTCCGCAGCACAACTGGAGGCGGATCATGGACCGATATTTCCGGGACCAACGGGCTCGCATCCGGACCCGTGTATGATCTGGTGGGCGACCCTGGGAACAGCAACCGTTTGTACGCCGCTGTGGGCGGATCAGCTGGCGGAATCTTCAGGACCGACGATGCCGGGGCAACGTGGACGAGTGTCAATTCCGGAATCACGGGCGTGGGGTCATCGACCAATTACATGCGATTGGCCATTCACAACAACGCCGGAAACAACGTTGTGTACGCGGCGATCGTCAACAGCGGCGTTCTTAACGGGGTGTTCCGTTCAGCAAACCAGGGTAGTTTATGGACCGCGATGGACGTGCCGGCAATCCATCCCGGTGCGCAAGGACGGCCGAACACATCGCTGGCCGCCGATCCGACCGACCCGAATATCGTCTTCATTGGCGGGGACCGGCCATCCACAAATGTTATGCGCGGAGATGCGTCATTGGCGTCGGGAAGCCAATTTGCAACGGTAACCGCTGGCAACGCGAACAATTCCACACCGCACGCCGACACACGCCACATGATATTTGATGCAGACGGGAACCTGCTTGAATCTGACGATGGCGGCATCTACCGCCTGACAACTCCGAATGTTCCGGCGACGCGCATCTGGGGATCGGTCAACGGAAATCTACAGGTCATGGAAGTACATGACGTCTCCTATGACCCCCTGACGAACATCATCATGACCGGGACTCAGGACAACGGCACCCACATTCAGCTGAGCTCCGGCAGCCTCGTCTGGGAGCGAATTAATGGCGGAGACGGCGGAGATGTTGCGATCGACAGCGTGACGCTTGCCGGTTCGGGGCACTCATACCGTTACCTCAGCAGCCAGAACCTCGGCGGGTTCCGACGGCTGGAGTACGATTCCGCGAACAATTTTATCGCCAGCGTCTCGATAGATACTTCCACGATTACCGACGCGCAGTTCGTCACTCCGATCGAATTGAACGCCATCGACCCGAGCCGCATGTTATTCGGTGGTGTATCCAATCTGTACGAGTCGACAAACATCACGGCAGCATCCCCGACGATCACAAATATCGGGGGAGCTGGCGCTAATCGAAATGCCATGGTCTACGGTGGCACGAGTGCAAGCGTTCCGAATGCGGATCTGGTCTATGTCGGTGTCGGCAATCAAGTCTACAAACGCACGACATCAGGCGGTGCGATCACGGCAACTTCGGCACTTCCGAGCGGCGCATCGACAATCGTGGACGTTGCCATTGATTCCTCAGAGTGGATGACTGTTTTCGCCATTGATTCCAATCAGATCTTTATGTCAGTGAACGCAGGATCCAACTGGACCGACATCACTGGTAATCTTACATCGGTCAGTTCAACGGACTTCCGCACGATAGAGTTTGTCCCCGGCGCGACGGAAGACTCAATCGTCGTGGGGACGCGATCAGGAGTTTTTCAGGCACACGTCTCAAATCCGTCGAGCTGGGTGATGGTCGGACTGGGCCTTCCCGACGTACTTGTTTTTGACCTTGAGTACGATCCGACCGACGATTTGCTCGTCGCAGCAACCCTGGGACGAGGCGTCTGGACGTTCCCCAATGCGAGTGCCGTGCTCGGCGGGGCCCCGCCGACTGCTGAAGACTTCGGAGACGCCCCCAGTCTCGCTCAGTCCGGTTTTGCGAACAGCTATCCAGTGACTCTGGCTGATGACGGGGCACGTCATGCCGCGACGGGGCCAACGCTCGGCACCGAACGCGATTCCGAAGCCGACGGTGTCCCTTCTGCCAACGCGGACGCCGATGATATCACTGGCGGGACGGACGACGAAGACGGTGTGACGTTTGCGACGACTTTGATTGCGTCGTCGTTGGGAGTAGCCACCGGCAGCGTCAGCGTAAACCTCCAGAACCCCGACGCGTTGTCTAACCAACTGGATGCATGGATTGACTTCAACCGCGACGGAATCTGGAGCCCGTCCGAACAGATCTTCACAAACTTCAGCCTCGGCACAAC
>JAGQQS010000468.1 GCA_020426105.1 Planctomycetaceae bacterium | reverse complement strand
GCAGAGACAGGATATGGATTTTACCCTGATCCCGTCGCCTTTGGTGTGACCCCTATGGATCGGGATATGTTGGCCAGTCTGCAGCTTGGCTGGGCTGCCACTGACAACGCACTTCGGTCCAATCATTCACCGGCATCCGAAATGTTCAGCCAGGGGCCAGTCGTTCGCATTGTGCCTCAGTTCCATCAACAGGATTTAATGCTGACAGGCGATTCGGCCGGCGCGTTGTTTGCCTGCGGATTGTACGGAACCGCAATCAATGAGCGGTTGCTGCATGACGTGTCTGTCAGCTGTAGTATCAATGCAACTCTGGACAACGTGTCTGATCTGACGACGATTCCGGTGGGCGATGTAAAAGCGGTCTGGTGGAAAAGCTTGAGGCTGCATCCCAGTCGAGCAGCGGGATCCATCGGGTCGTCGTCTCGGATCTTCAGTACCAGCAGGAACTCAAACACCGTCAGCTCGGAGTTGCTATTGGGACTGCAAATTCACTGGCCGATGTTTATCGACAACTGGTGGGCGACACTGCCAAGAATGCCATTCTGCGAGCATGGTGCAAACATAAGGTTGAAGAATGGAACAGAGCTCTGCAAGATCCGAATGACAGCGATTTGGTGAGCCGCCTGATTCAGCCCACCTTTTCACTGCTGAAGGAAGGTAAGGTACCGGTCGATACATCGGGCCGCCTGAGCCACTTCTCAGCGAGCCCAGTGCAGGAAGGCACGCAAGCGAATCCCTATGAACTAGTCGCAGGGGAAGGCGATGATCAGCTTTTCAACTTTCTGAATGCTGCTCCGCACCTTTGTCTGACGGAAGATGCCGGCGCTGGCAAAAGTGTTGCCACCCGTCTGCTGACTGCATTTGTTTCGAGCCCAAACGGATACGAAAAACTGTATCAGGGGCAGCCGTGTCTGGCGATACGCTTTGAGGAATCCCGAGATGATTGGCCCGCTGATATCCTCCAAGAATTGCAGCGATGTCTTCGGCCTTTCGTAGAGAAGTGGAACTCAACGACGGCAGGCGATCCCCAGACTACGGAAGAGGTTGTGCAATGGGCTCTGGATGGAGGACGAGTTTTCCTGATCCTCGATGGTTTGGATCAGGTCCACGATGCCAAGCGTCTGCAATCCATTCGCAGTTTTCTTCGGAACGAGGGGAAGCAGGCGAGGATTCTGCTGACCGGCCGATCGCACGTTGTCTCGGGGCAAGGGGAAATCCAGCAGCAGAACATCGTGACAGGAATCTCCTGGCGATTCGGACGTGTCAATCCGTTTTCACTGCGAGACCAGTATGCGTACCTTGAAGATTTGCTTCCAGAAGATCACCGAGGTCTTGTTGGTGAAGGTGACAACGACGGTGTAAATAACGATTGGGGACTGAAGGATGCACTCACAACGCGGTTACCGGACTATGATCTGGTGGCGGACCTGCTGTCGACTCCCGTGATTCTCCGAATTGTGCGGGACGTCCTGCAGGATAACAACAATGCAAGATTTCTGTCGCGAGGTGAGCTTTATGCACAAGCAAGTCGAATGACCATTCGACGAGCTGGAGTGAAGCTGGCAGAACAGTTTCAATGGCGGGGCGAAACAGACATTGAGCTGCTTGAGCAGATTTCGGCCGCGGTGGCTTACCAAATGGTGGTCCAATGTGCTTGGCGGTATTCCGTTCAAGGATCCGATGCTGTCAGCCGACTCAGGAACGCTGCTGCAGACCGCTGCGGATTGGATGACTTCGATGATCGCGACTGGAGCCTCTTTCTGGCAGCCACGCACGCCACAAACAGAGCCGTCTTTGAAGCCACTCGCGGTGACATGATTAGCTTCCGACATCGCGGCTTTATGGAGTTCTACGCGGCCCAGCATCTCGTGTTAAACAAGCAATCTCAGTGGCGACTGACTGAAGGACCGCTGGAGCTACCTACTCGCATTCGCTGTGGCGACCGAGATTTGCCGAATCATACCAACGATCCGGATTGGTATTGGGTTTGGCGTTTTGCAACCGAGATTCCTCCGGAATTGTGTGATTCAAAGATTCAGATCGCGTCTCTGTCAGAATTGTTCCGTCAGCCAGTCCAAGAGATTCGACCGACCGAGCTGATCTACCGCGCGTGGCATTTATTTGAGTTGAATGATCTCCTTCTGAAACAGCGTCACTTCAGACTCCGGGACGGGCGGGTTGTCTTCGGGCAGGACCTGCCAATTCATTCACAGGGCAAGAGCGAGACGGCAGAATCGGAGAGGCAGACACTCCGTGCCGTATTGGGGCGAGCAATGCTGCTTCCTGGGGCTGATGTCGTGTTGGCTGAGTTTCGTGAATCATCGCGGGAGCTTGTTGCAAAGATTCAACTGGACACGAAAGAGTGGAACAACGTTCCGCTGAAAGACACTCCAGAACACACCGCGTGGCTGAAACGCTGGCAGCAACAACCGAGCGAAGTCAAGTGCCACACGTTTCTGCAGTGCCCACCACAGAGCTGGGTAAAGCAGGACCCAGATGCGTGCGTGAACGTCATGGGCACTAGGAAGGCAGATGATGAAAAGCCACGTCACCGGATCCGTGTCTCTCCATTCGAACTTCAGGCCACGCCGGTGACACGCGGTCAGTATGCGGTTTTTGATCGTGCCTTCGCCACGAGCGAGTTCAAGACTTCATTGGGCGGAGTGATTTGGGAGCAGATTGAGAAGTATGCTGCTTCAAAGCCGACGTACCTAGCTAAGGAGCAGCCCGGAGTGGATTGTCAAGTCGTCATGACCAGCTGGTATGACGCTTGGGTGTACTGCAAGTGGCTGGGCCCAGAGTATCAACTTCCGACGGATTGCCAGCACGAATTCGGCATTCGTGGTGGTGATCCGGGTGACTCTTGTTTCGGCAGTGTTGATGATCAGTTGATACTAATATATAACTCTCGGTTTTCAGGGAATATAGATAGACATTCGCATGTGGTGGGACAGAAGCTGAAGCTTCCAAATGCTTACGGCTTGTATGATGTGGATGGTCAGGTGTGGGAATGGTCATGGGACTGGTATGAGCGTGAGTGGAATGCGCGGCGGGTGGAGTCGGCATTGTCCGACCCGGTGCCAGAAGATAGCGGTCCAGCGTGGGGTTCTTTCCGTTTGTTGTGTGGGTCGAAGTGTCGCAGCGGCATTCCGGGCGTCCGTGACGTCAATGGCGGTTTTCGTTGTGTTCGAGCGATTGTTTTGTCCCAGTCATCCTCCGGGCACTCTGATCTCTGACCCTCTGGCCTCTTGCGATTCCTCTGCTGTGCTTCTGTCTTTTTCTCCGCAGTGACGCAGTCGACTTGGAATTATGGCCGCGACAGACGACCATCTTCCTCCACTAACCTGCAGACAATGGGGTTAGCATTAAGTCGGCCACAGAGACAAGATCTGTGTCCGCCCCGATGAAAACGCGGATCCGCCGCACGTCTCAAGTCTCATCGCTGTTTCGTTTTCGCTTCCTGCGATTCCAGTCAACTGACTCATCCATACTGCTTCCTGCCGTTTCGTGACGTTGAGTCAAAGCTGCCGCCCCTGCCTGAATTTTCATGGCCCATTTTCCAAAGTTGGCACCAAATTGCGACTCCGGCAGCGTTGAGCTATGTAGCAGGCTGATGTCATTGTGACTTAGCTGATCAACCGAAACGTCTCATTTAATAGGGAGACACGCTCATGGACCAGAACACGCACCACAAGTCCGCACCACAGGAGACAGAACCAGCGACGCATTCCTTCGCCACCGATCAGGAATCCGTAGTCACCACGGAATTCCGCTCAGGCACGGTCGCCGACATGCAAAATCGCGAAGTGGCCAAAGAAATCGATCGCCGCGAACAGGAACGGCTGGCCAAGGAAGGTCCTGTCGCGGGCATGGACTGACAGCTCCGGAATGGAGGCTATGTTCTCACGCAGAAGCCCGGCGATTCCAATATGCCGGGCTTCTGATCTTCAACCAACTGCAAAGCTGTCACCCGGTGAGCGTCATGTCCAACGCGGAAATTATCCTGCCGTCCAGTGACACGATCATCATCCTGCGATCCGAACTGGAACGGCATCTTGGCCGATTACTGTTGAGTCCCGGTGCGGCTCTGACAGGATCGCTGCAGCGACGCCACGTTACCTCGGGGCTGGAATTGTTGGTGACGCAACTGGAATTCGAGGATGTCGTCCCGAATGCGGACGCATGGTCACTGCTGGCTGATCGTGTCGTTGTCATGGTGAACCACGACCAACACATTCGATGCGAAGAGATGGCTACGATCTGTCATGCGGGGCCATCGCAGACTCTACTTTGTATTTTGCTGGACCCCGTGGACCGGGAACGCATGGATGTCTGCATCTGCGAACGATCTTCAATACGTCGTCCCGCTCGCATCGGTCTGATCGGACCGGAATTGAAGTGGCTTCCCGAACCATCGGCCGCTCCGGTTCCTTTCGACGAGACCACTCAAAGTCGCAAACGCGACGATCTCCGACAATCGCGAACACGTGGCGGTCTTGGGGCAACTGAGCATGACCGCAGCCGCCACCTGTCCATTGCCTTCATCGGAAATGGTGGTGGCGGTTCGGAACTGACACGCCAACTGGTCGCAACCCTGGATCCGGCATCGGTGACAACGTTTGATAACGATGCCGTGGGATACGAAAACCTGAATGCGATGCCACATGCCAGCTGGCGAGATGCCAAAGCCAGACGCAACAAATCGACCGTGCTGGCACAGGCTCTGAATCGGAATCAACCGGGATTGAAAATTCGTGCGGTGCCATTTTCGATTACTGCATCCGAAGCGATCCACATCATGGAGAATTCTCGCTTCGACGCCGTGTTTACTTTCGCGGATAACAACACGGCTCGCCTGGCAGCATCGTGGCTCTGTCGAACCACAGCCACAATTCATATCGACTGCGGCACGCTCATCCGGCATGACAACAACGGTCATCGCAGCATGCGGGCCGACTGCCGTCTGTTCGAACCAAGCCAGACGTGCATCGGCTGTTCACCACCAATGGAAGACCTGCGGGACGCACTTTACGATTTGTCCGCTCCGGAACATTCACTGAAAAAAGGCAGGATAAACCGATGGAACGCCACCCGAGCTGGGACGCTGCATCACTTCAACGCCTTCGCATGTTCCCTCACCGCAAATCTATTTCTGGATTATCTCTCCGGCCACATCCAGCGATCCCATTGGATCCGAGCTCTCTGGAACCAGGGGCATCTGCCAGAACTCACGGAAACCAGCCTTGTTGCCTCAGATGACTGTCCGTTTTGTCGGCGAAAAACCTCGCCGAACAATTCGCAGTGACACAGGTTGCAACTTCGTACATCACGGAATCGGTCAACCGTCCTGAGGGCCATTGCTTTGGATCGCTGACCGCAAGTTGCGGCTCATTGCCGAAAAACTGCCGCATTACGCACCAAATACTGACGCTCGTTTCGTTTTGGTATTCAGAGCCCTTCATGTGATGGGCGTGGTTGAACTCCCGAGTTTATGAAAGGTGCTTGTGCAATGATCCGGTTTCCATGGTTCTCCAGACTGGCGACTCCGGGGCTTGACGTTGCATACCAATCGCCACAGAGGAACGAAAATGTGGGTGTCGTGGTACTGGTCGATGCTGATGATCTCCGCTGTTTTCAAGGTTTGCGGCTCGCTCAGTTATTCCGCCGCATCACGTCCATTATAGGTCCGTTGACTCAACGCATCAGCATCCCGCGAAAGGATCATTCCATGATGAATCACCCTCCCGTAAGTCCATTGGCGCAACTCCCACGACGATTGATGAGGCAGCTTCAGCGTGCTGACGCCGTCGTCATTGCTCCAATGACAACGGCCGACGTTCCACTGCTTTTTGACATTCTGGTCAAACTGAGCCAGTCGAGCCGCATCATTCTGCAGTTGTCCGCGGAGCAGTTCAACAATCAGGAAGAGTGTCACCAGTTAATGAGGCTGGCCTCGGTCACGATCCTGAACGACACCAAAGCTATGACATTGTCCGGACAAACGCAAATCACTCGTGCAATCGAACATTTTCAGCGACATCGCGCTGGGAACATCGTAGTCACCAGTCAATCGCAGGCGCACGCATGGCTTGACGGAAACTACTACATCCTGCCGGCATTCCCCGTCGAAAAAGTTGTCCGTACTGTCGGAGTTGGCGATGTCTTTACTACCCATTTTGCCTCAGCAATGACGCACCATTGCAGCTGGCACAAGTGCCTGCGAATCGCCCGGAAGGCAGCCGCAGACTACGTTGAAGGCAAGACGGCGACGGCGTTGCCCGACAACGCTGGCCCACGATCAGCCATTCCCGCTGCGTCTCCTGCCATCGCAGACCGTAGTCTTCAATTTGAACGTCTACTGGCCACAGGACTGATGCTCATCTCCGTCACTGTCGTCGCTGCAGGCATCGGCAGGAGAGCCTTTTTTCCATGACACCCAGGGAATCTCCGGACAAATTCTCGCTGGGGACTCCAAGTTCAGGCTGCAATTGGTGTGTGTAATTCTAGCAAACGCGAATGG
>JAGQQS010000467.1 GCA_020426105.1 Planctomycetaceae bacterium | reverse complement strand
CTTTTAATCCGTAGGTCCTGGGTTCAAGTCCCAGCGCTCACATTGAAAAACAAAGGGTTTCCGATCATTCGGGAACCCTTTTTTCGTCACGTGTCATGGGGGACGTTCGATCCTGATCGTCTTTTTCCGTTTCCAGCGGAATCAGCAACTTCACGAACTTGCCGGACATATCAACCCGGATGATTCGCGCGTCAGCGGGCAGCTGCTGTAACTCCAAATTGCAGGGCTCAAAAAATTGAAGTGTCAGCGGGCGTTTCTAAGGCCCGGCTGTACCTCAGAGCTTCTTTTGTCGCAGGGTCAGCGTGTTCATCTTTATTCTGAAATTGAAACAGGCGATCTGTCGTCGTCACGATGTTTTCAATTTCAGTACTGGCCTGAGCTTCCAACAACGGAACAGTGTTGATCAGCATTCCCTGGTTGGGGATTCGCTCAGCAACTTGTTTCAGTTCGGCCAATGCTGCTCGGGAGGGAATACACTGCTTGAGGATTGCTTTGGTTTCCAGGTCACACGGCGGCGGCAATGGTGGGAGTGCATTGAACGGGAGGTCGTTACGCCACGTAACTTCTTTGGCAGTAAATAATTGTGATGATTTTGCCATGACCACACGTTATGTCGTCGGAAACGATACGTCAATAAAACGTGTCGCCGTTTTTGTTTTTTTGAGACACGTCGGCGAGATGTGTCGTTCTTGACGACACGTTCGGTCCGCCGAAAAAAGGACGCCTTTTTGTGGCCGTTTTCATTACAGTATGCCGCTGAACGCCTGGTGCAGCAGCGACTTTTTCAGATTGTCCATCGTCGATATATTTAAAGGCTTGTTCAAACATGACCCGGGATGGCCGTTAGTGGGCGGTGGTTTGTGGTAGTAAACGATGGACAATCGACCTGGAGTTGCGAAACCAAACGCCTCGCTCTAAGTATGTATAGAGCCGTGGTTCATAATCTCGCACTTCCGGCGTATCATGCATACCATAAAAGACCCGGTCCTGTCTGCCAGGGACAGTCGGGCCAGGTAAGCAGAATGTTCCCCCCTTTCGATTTGACACCCCTATGATTTCGGCGTTAAAGGACCAGATTGCTTTCTTCCGCCAGTTTCGGCAGCGGTTTGAGACGACCGGCGCGATTGCTCCCAGCAGCCGGTTCCTTGCCAGATCGATGACCCGCTATCTGGCAGCACGTGATCCGGCTGTGCCGGTACGCGTGCTGGAAATCGGACCCGGGACAGGCCCGGTGACTGACAGTATCGTGCGGTTGCTGCGTCCGCATGATGTGTTCGATCTGGTGGAACTTAATGAAGAATTTGTGCGTATTCTGCATCAACGTTTTGAAACCGATCCTGCATGGAAGAGTGTGAAATCACAGTCCACCATTTATCAGCTTCCCGTGCAGGAGTTCTCGGCGTCGTTGCCGTACGATTTTGTAATCTCCGGATTACCTCTAAATAATTTTCCGGCCGAACTTGTGTCGTCTATTGCCCGAACTTACTTTCGTCTGCTCAAGCCAGGCGGTGTTCTGAGTTATTTTGAATACATGTACGTGCGGCCGATTCGCAAAGTCGTGACACGCGGTGCCGAACGCATCCGTATTACGGCGATTGACGCGACCATGCAGGAGCACTGTAACCGCTGCCGCATTGGGCGGGACAATATCTGGCTCAACACTCCGCCCGCCTGGGTTCAGCATCTTCGCGGGCTGGAATGAGCTGTGACTGAAGGACGTGGCAACAACGCATTTCAGCAGCGGCTGGCATCTTTGCTGAAACATCGTGAATCTGTTCATCAGCGGCGGCTGCGACGATGTGTGAATGCCATCAGTACGACGGAATGCTTGATAGACGGACGTCGATGTATTAGTTTCGCGACAAATGATTATCTGGGGCTCACGCGGCATCCGGATGTACTGACAGCGTTTACTGAGGCTGCAGCGGAGCAGGTCGGTGCGGGTGCGAGCGCATTGATCGCCGGGAGATCGGCATACCACGTGCGACTTGAGTCAGCGATCGCCGAATTTGAAGGTACGGAATCCGCTCTGCTGTTTCCATCCGGGTTCGCGGCCAACACAGGAACGTTGATGTCCCTGATCGGCAGGCCGGACGCCGTGTTTTCTGAACGCGAGAATCATGCCAGCCTTATCGACGGCTGTCGCAGCAGTGCGGGAAAACTCTTTGTCTATTCCCGTTGGGAACCAGACCGACTCGACGACATGATCAGCCAGCAGCGTGCGAACTACGAAGCCGTTTTCATGGTGACGGATACCGTTTTCAGCATGGATGGGACATTGGCCGACCTGCCTCAACTGTGTGAAATCGCAGATCGCCATGATGTAACGATGATCGTCGATGAGGCCCACGGGACGGGTGTTTTCGGGGCCACCGGGCGCGGTGTCTGTGAGTTGCAGCAGGTGGATCACCGAATTCCCGTGAAAATCGGGACGCTCAGCAAGGCCGTCGGCAATCTCGGAGGCTTCGTGGCAGGCTCGACGGCCCTGTGTGAATGGCTGTGGAACACAGCTCGCAGTCAGTTCTTTTCAACCGCTTTGCCACCGGCAGTGTGTGCAGGGGCCATTGCCGCGCTGCAGGTGATCGCGCAGGATTCCGAGCGACGCCGAACCCTTGGAGCACGCGCTAAATTTGCCCGAGCATGTCTGCGAGAGGCGGATCTCGAAGTGCTGACAGCACCCGACACCAGTCCGATTATCGCGATTCTGATCGGAGATGATGACCTCGCGGTGCGAGTCAGTCAGCTGCTGCTGGAAAAGGGCTTCTTTGTGCCGGGGATTCGACCACCGTCGGTCGCTCGAGGAACAGCGCGCCTGCGAATGTCGCTGTGCTGTGACCATTCCGAAGACCAGATTCGATCTGCCGTCTATCAGCTTCGAGAGGTTATCCGAAACACGCGGCGCTGATACTGGAATCCTTCCGATTGTCGGCATAATCTCCGCCATGCCCTCACTCAAACCCATGACGCGCCTGCTCGTGCCGGAACAGATTGCTCCGGAACTGCGCCAGCGCGCGGATCAAAGAGCGGGGTTTGAAGACGAATATCCATTTGAGTCGAACTGGTTCGAAGTGGATGGGCGGACTCTGCATTATGTCGATGAAGGTCACGGTCCGGTCCTTCTGATGGTGCATGGGAATCCCACGTGGAGTTTTGCCTGGCGAAAATTGGTAACAGACCTAAGTCGCGATTTTCGAGTCATCGCCATTGATCATCTGGGCTGTGGATTTTCTGAGAAGCCACAGGACCGCGACGTCTACACTTTGGACGGGCACATTCGAAGGCTGATGGCACTTGTCAGCCTGCTGGATCTGCAGCAGATCACTCTGTTCGCGCACGACTGGGGGGGTGCCATCGGAATGGGCTGCGCGGGTCGAACAGCAGAGCGATTTCAGCAGTTCGTGCTGATGAATACCGGAGCGTTTCGAAGTCAGGCCATCCCATTTCGGATTTCGCTGTGCCGGATACCGTTCCTGGGGAAACTGGGAGATCGCGGCCTCAATCTGTTTGCCCGTGCCGCATTGACCATGGCTGTCGAAAAACCATTGAGCGCCGCTGCCCGCACGGGACTGATCGCGCCGTACGACTCATGGGCACATCGGATTGCAGTGCATGAGTTCGTGCAGGATATTCCGCTTGGTCCCGCGCATCGCAGTTACGCAACGCTCACAGAAGTTGAAAACTCCCTGAAACAGTTCCGTGACCATCGTGTACAACTCATCTGGGGCATGAAAGACTGGTGCTTCACGCCGACCGATTTTCTAAGTGAATTTCGGCGCCGCTTTCCTGCGGCACACACGCTGGAAATTCCGGATGCCGGACACTACGTCTTTGAAGATGCTCCGGATGCCGTCCTGCGACAGAGCCGAAGTTTCCTTGAACGTTGATCGAAACGACTCTGGTGCCTGGAGTTCCCACGCAAAGTCCATGCCCGTCGGCAGAGCGACGCAAGTACAGGAGCCCCGCCGCTCCGCCAACCGAATTTTGACGCCTGCTGTGTTGATGACAGCGGTCACAGGCTCAATTCTGCCATTCAAAAGATAGTTCTGTTTTTGTCTTGTCGTCAGAACTGGTATATTGTCGGCTTGGTGTTGCCGGAGGATTGCTTCCGGCTTGCCTGTAGACTTCCAGTCTGATCGCAAAAGATGCTGCAAACCGCGATTGTTGTCAGCATTTTGATGACTGACACGAATCGCAAATGAGGTGAGGGCTCCGTCAAATTCAAAAAATGAGATCAATTGTAGTGGACGAGGCCACGAGTCCATGCCGTTGCAGGGCGGATCGGGACTCGTCGCCTCGTCCACTACCCCAAATTTTTATTTTGACGGAGCAGTAGGGAATCATACTTGAAGTGGGGCGCCGATGATGATCCTTAAGAACGGTGGCAGGGTTCTGTTGTCGATCACGGTGTGCATGTTATTGGACGCCCGACTTGCGGATGCCCAGCCGCGACCGGTCCTGAATACCATCTTTCCTGTGGGGGGACAGGCAGGGACAACGGTCGAAGTGACGATCAGTGGCAACAGTCCTGATTCGCTCGGCGGTTTGCATTCCAGTGTCCCGGGGCTTGAATGCAAAAAACTCGACACCTCGCGTTTTCAATTGACGATTCCCGCCGCAACGCTCCCCGGGTTATATGACATCTGGGCGCTGGGAGAAAACGGGGTTAGCTCGGTTCGCACATTCGCAATCAGTCGTCGCGAGGAACACGTCGAAACCGAATCCAATGATTCTGCACCAGCCGCCATGCGCGTGAAGTTGAATACCATCGTCAATGGTCAGATTGAGAAAGCCGGTGACGCGGATTACTTTGAGTTCCATGCACAGCGGGGACAGCGCGTCGTCATTGAATGCCAGGCAGAACGCATTGATTCGCGATTGCGCGCCGTACTTGAGGTCTTTGATGCCCACGGCAGGCGACTGGCCGTGAATCGCGGATACTACGGGATTGATCCCCTGATTGACTTTCCGGTCCCTGCCGATGGTTCATATGTGGTGAAGGTCCATGATCTGGTTCTCGCAGGTGGTGTCGAATACTTTTACAGACTTGATCTCGATACCAGACCCCGCGTTGCGTTTTCGGTGCCGAGTGTCATTGAGCGCGGCAAGGCAGCACGCGTTGCGTTTTATGGCTGGAACCTCAGCGAATCAAACGTTCCTCCGGCGTCCAAAAAAGAAGTAACCGCCAGGTCTGAGGATTCCAGCGCAGGCACTGACGATGCGGTCACCAACGATGCGGTCGAGGGGAACTTCGATTGCCTTGAGGTGGATATTCCTGCAACGCTGGCCACGGCATCATGGCCGTTGCCCGTCAGACTAAATCCTTCCCAGACTGTTCTCGAAGGGGCCTCATTTTCTTTTCACCCTGGGGGCTGCGAAGCACCCGTTGTCATAGGCTTGACCGATGTGCCCGTGGTGCTGGATCGTCCCGGTCATCAGTCACCAGCGGCGGCTCAGGAAATCGATGCCCCGTGCGAAATCAGCGGACAACTCACGGACAGAGACGAATGCGACTGGTTTTCCATGCGGGCCAAGCGCGGCGAAGTATTTTATCTTGAAGCCTATGGACAAAGAATCAATTCCCCTGTGGATTTGCAGGTGCGTGTGCTGGATGCCACTGATCGAACGCACGTGGCACAGCAGATTTCACCCGGTTCCTCGGAGACACAACTACAGCCATCGCTCGCCCCAATGGAACTCGCCCGATTCAATGATGAAGTTGTGAACCCCTGGCGAAAATTTCCAACGAGTCATCTTGACCCTGCCGGACGTTGGACATGTCCTGCCGACGGTCGTTATCTGATTGCTGTTCGGAATCTGATCGGTGGTCTTCGGGCGGATGCACGGCGTGTGTATCGTCTGAGTGTTCGCCGGGAAGAGCCGGACTTTCAGCTGCTGGTCGTTCCGCATGGAGACGATCCAGCCGGTATCAATATCCCCCGCGGCGGCAGAGAAATTCTTGATGTGCTTGCGTTCCGACGACGCGGCATGGATGAGTCCATCCGAATCTCAGCCTTCGACCTGCCTGCGGGTATCGAATGTCCGGACGTTTGGCTGGGGCCCGGCGTTGACCGGACAAGTGTCGTCGTTTCGGCGACTCAGAATGCGGAGCCGATTCATGGCGAGCTGCATCTGCGCGGTACGTCGGATGAGACTGCGCAATCAAACAGCCATGCGGTACGTGGTGGAGTAATCGTCCGATCCGGGACACCGGAAGTCTGGGGACGAATCGCAGCGCAGGTGCCGATCGCAATTGTCAACGACACCCCGCTGCGAATCACTGCGAATGCTGATGAGCCACTGGAGCATCATCTGTACGGCACGCTGCAGGTGAAGCACTCACCAGGCGGAGTTCTGGATCTGGCCGTCGATATCGAACGCCGGGACTCCGAACATCAGGCACCCGTCAGGTTGACTGCTGTCGGGCTGCCGGGAATGATGCTGAATGAGGCAGTAACGGTGCCGGCCGGACAGCAAAAAGGGTATCTGAGTTTTTACCTGCCCCCCACTTTGACGGTGGGACGTTATTCAATCGTGGTCCAGGCCGAAACAACTGTCAGCGTGGCGGACCAGAAGACTGAAACGGTGGTGGTATACAGTAATCCAGTCACTTTTGACGTACAACCAGCCGCTTTTCTGGTTGAAGTCGATCCGTTTGCCGTGACACGGGCCAGGCGTGGTGAGACAATCCAGATTGGATATTCAGCGCAGCGCATCAATGGTTTTATTGGAAAGATGCACACGGAACTTGCAGCGCCAGGGCTGATCACCGATGTTGTGGGACTCCGCGGACGTGGTGAAACCTTTGTCGGTCAGACCGACAAAGGGTCTCTGCAGATCGTTGTCAACAACGATGCTCCGTTGGGGCCGCAGCGCTTTCTTCGACTGTTTACCGTGGGAGTAGTTGAAGATCAGCCGGTTTATTTCGGCAGCCGCTTTATTTCACTGGAGATTATCGAGTGATCGTGCAGACACGAATTGACACCGTGCCGCATGACGGAGCACGGACCTTAATTTTTCGATGGTTGGTCACGTTTGCGGTCATGACCTGCGGGATAAACTCGCAGGCTCTGAGTGCTCCGTCTGAGATATCTCCCGCCGAACGGCCTCTGTCGCGGGAGATCTTTTTCGGGACCGATGTCGTACCAATCCTGACCAAACTGGGCTGCAATGGAGGAGGCTGTCACGGCAAAGCGACCGGCCAAAATGGATTCAAACTTTCACTGTTCGGATTTGAACCGACAACAGACTACGAATCGCTGGTCAAGGAAGATCGTGGACGGCGCCTGTTTCCGGCCGCACCCGATCGCAGCCTGTTACTGCTGAAGGCGACGTCCGAGATGCCTCATGGTGGCGGTCGTCGCCTGGACAAATCCAGCGATGACTATCGGATTCTGCGTGAATGGATTGTACAGGGATCGCGACCACCTCATATGTCAGATCCGCACCTGTTACGAATTGAGCTGTCTCCACACAATCAGATTCTGCCGCCGGAGACGTCTCAACAATTAAAAGTGCAGGCTTTCTTTTCGGACGGGTCTTCACGTGATGTGACTCAACAGACGGTGTTCGAATCAAATGAGCCGGGCATCGCTGCTGTTGATGAAGCCGGACTCGTGACCACCGGTTCAAAACACGGTCTGGTGGCCGTGATGGCTCGTTTTGGAGAGCAGATCGCGACGTATTCTGCTGCCGTGCCGTTTGCAACCGACGCAACTGTGATGTCGGACATCGGAAAACAGCTTGACCAGCTGGAGGCATCTTTGGACTCGTCATCCATTGATCTGCATCTGCTGCATCAGTGGAGACGACTGGGCATTGTTCCATCTGCGCCAGCGGATGATGCGACGTTTATCCGCCGTGTCAGTATCGATATTTGTGGTACGCTTCCGACCGCTGCAGAGATCTCAGAATACATTTCCGATACAGCGCATGACAAACGCGAGCGATTGATTGATCGTCTGCTGGAGCGGCCTGAGTATGCGAGCTATTTTGCGCTTAAATGGGCTGATATCCTGCAGAACCGGGGTGCAGGATATTCGACGAGTAGACAGCGCGCGGGTACCACCCTGTTTGCCGCATGGATTCGTGATTCACTCGACGCGAATAAACCGTACGATCAGTTTGTCGCTGAGATCCTCACCGCCACCGGGAGCCAGAACGAGAACCCACCCGCAATCTGGTATCGCACAGTGCGCAAATCGCCGGAATATGTTGAGTCCGTCGCGCAGGCTTTTCTGGGAGTCCGAATCCAGTGCGCTCAGTGTCATCATCATCCGACGGAGCGGTGGAGCCAGGCAGATTACTTCAGTCTGGCGGCGGTATTTGCCCGCGTCGGTCGGAAGTCAGGCTTTGCAGATGCCGAAGTTCCAACCAACGAGATCATATTTCTGAAAGACCGCGGTGACATGCGGCATCCTCGAACGGGGGAAGTGCTTAAACCCAAACCACCTGGAGGAGCCGAATTTGTATCGGGCTCCCATGATGATCCGCGCATGAGTCTCGCCGAGTGGATGACGGACGGAAACAATCCATTTTTCGCCCGGACGATGGCAAACCGGATGTGGGCTCACTTCATGGGTCGCGGCATTATTCATCCGATTGATGATGCCCGCAGCACAAACCCTCCGACCAATCCGGAATTGCTTGACGCACTGGCCCGGGAATTCATCGACAGCGGCTATGACATTAAGCACCTGATTCGTGTTATTACCACGAGCTATCCATATCGCCTCAAATCGGAGCCTCATGCCGGCAACCTCGGTGACTCTCAAACGTTCGCACGGTTCTACCCGCGGCGCATGACGGCTGAGGTATTGCTGGATGCAATCAGCCAGGTCCTGGACGTGCCAACGGAGTTTCCTGGATTTCCAGTCGGGACGCGTGCCATTGAGTTGCCCGATGAAAATGTAGCGGCGCATTTTCTGGATGTGTTTGGCCGACCGTCACGCATGTCCGCCTGCGAATGCGAACGTGTCGATGCGCCAGCTCTGACCCAGGCTCTGGAACTGGTGAACTCGGTTGAGATTCAGCGAAAGCTCAGCCACAAATCAGGATATGCCGAACAGCTTGTCAGCAGCAGCAGGACATCTGCCGAACTTGCGGACGACGTCTTCTGTCGTGTTCTGGGGCGAAATCCACAACCGGAAGAAATCAAATCGGTGATGGACTATCTTGCATCCGAGCCCGATCGCGCGGTGGCATGGCAAAACCTGCTCTGGTCGCTGCTGGCCACCGGCGAATTCCTGTTCAATCATTGATCCGAGGGTGACACCCATGCTGCGAATTGACGGTCATGCATATCGGAATTGTCAGGGGATCACGCGCCGCAGCATCCTGCAGATTGGCGCGCCATTGCTGGGTTTGGGGTTGTGCGATTTGCTGCACCTGGAATCACACGCCGCAGAAACCGGGCGCTCTGCCAGCAAAAAATCACTGATCGTTTTCTGGACAGATGGAGGGATCAGTCAACAGGATACGTGGGACGTTAAGCCGAGTGCTCCATCTGAATACAGAGGCATGTACCAGCCGATCGAAACCAGCGTCCCCGGAATCGTGTTCAGCGAGCGAATTCCGTGTCAGGCCGCCATCATGGATCGCCTGTCGATCGTGCGCTCGGTGCATCATGAAAACGGAATTCACGCGCCATCGGCTCACTGGATGCAGACCGGTTACTTCGGTCCGACGCTGGCGCGGAATGCGGCCAAAAATCCTTCGCTGGGCTCGGTCATTTCCCGCACGCTGGGATCGCACCAGCCACCGATGCCGGCCTATGTCACGATCCCCAAACTGGAGGCATTTGGCTATCAGGGCGCTGTGTATCTGGGCAAAGCGTTCAATCCTTTTGAGGTGGGTGCTGATCCGAATTCGCCGGACTTCAAAGTGCCGAATTTGTCATTACCGGCCGGACTGACTGAGACCAGTGTTGATTCGCGGCGCAGTCTGCTGGCAACATTCGACAAACTCCGACGCGACATCGACGAAACCGGAGTGATGGAGGGACTGGACACCTTTAAGAGTCAGGCACTGGAGATGGTTTCCGGCGATCGCATGCGTGCTGCATTCGATCTGAGTCAGGAAGAATCAGCACTTCGCGACCAGTACGGCCGACACAGGTACGGACAGAGTGCGCTTCTGGCGCGACGTCTCGTTGAGGCGGGGGCTCGCTGTGTAAACATCAACACGGGTAACTGGGATCATCACAACGATATTGCTCAGGGACTGGAAGAGCATTTGCCACCTTTGGATCGCGCGCTGGCAACGCTGATTAAAGATCTGGAAACACGCGGGATGCTGGACGATGTCATCGTCTATTGCGTGGGAGAGTTTGGACGTACGCCTCGCATGAACGGACACGCGGGTCGGGATCACTGGGCAGACTGCTTCAGCGTGCTGCTGGCCGGTGGTGGAATTAAAGGCGGACGGATTGTGGGCGCCAGTGAGCAGTGGGGTGGCGGAGTTCTGGAACGTCTGGTCACTCCGCTCGACCTGCTGGCCACGATTTATCAGACACTCGGAATCCCCCTCGATACACATTTTGAAGACGCGAGCGGTCGCCCGGTGAGCATCGTTGGCAGCGGCCGTCCGATTACGGAATTGTTGTAATTTGTCGAGCAAGCTGGCGCTGCCTGCACTGTCTTTGCCGTTCTACTTATTTCCATCGCGTGCGTCAGGAATTTGCAGTGACAAGACATCCGGACCAAATTCTGCTACCTGCTGCTGGGCCAATGCGTAGAGCCAGTCTGGCAGCAAGCCGCCGTTCAGCGCGCGTTTGATCTCTTCGATCCATGCGTGGTGAAAGTCGTGAAAGATCCCGTCGTCAACCCGACTCCAGGCGTGAACTCGCATTGCCCTGTCCCCGAGAAGAAATAACAGCCACGGCACGCAGCGCCGTTATGGATTTTCGACATCGTTTAGCCGCGTGTCCAGCGGGCAACGCTTCCTGATGTGTTAAAAAACGGCCCAGCGGGCAAGCGGCTAAGCCAGTAAACACTTGTTTTTGCAGCCTCCAAATCCTGAATGGCGATGCCCGTAAGTGCTGTGCCCACGGACTCGTTCGCGCCGCCTTCTTATGACCGTGCAAATGTCGAGTCGCGCGGCGCTTCGTAGCGAATCGCCAGATGTGGGGTTTCCAGACGCTGCTGTCCGGAACCGAGTGAACGGACTCCGGCTTCAACAAGTCCGGTAGTGAGCAGCGTACGTTCGATGGGGTAGGGTGATTTTCCGGTCATGAAGGTCTCCTCAGCCTTCGACATCAGTGACGCTGAGTAAGTAACGTTTGGATTTGGCGGCAGATAGAAGAGCGTCGACAGCGGTTCGGATTCACCTTTCAGTCGCGCGGCAAACGTAAAGTCGCCGACCAGTCCGTTCATCATTAACATCGTTGCCTTGACTCCGTCAGCATATTCAAAGCGATAGGCAACCGGATCCTTTACCCACTCACGCATCTGAGCCGGTGTCGGATAGCGATCACTGAACGTTTCGGGCTGAGCCAGCGTCTGGCTGCGCGACAAACAGGCTTCGAACAACTGAGGATCCCAGCCTCCCTCCGACCAGCGGCCAGCGTCCATGGCCTTCCAGACGGCGTCACCACGCAGCGCCTGCATTGCAACAACGCCGGTTTCTCCGCCACGTCGCCGCTCAGCCATACACTGAATGACTTCCAGCGCGTGAAAATCATAGCTGTCGATACTGCCGATCGAGACAGCGAGAAGTTCTTCGACCTCCGCCCCGTACGGCATTTCGACGGAGGGCATCCGCCATGTTACGGGTAGTGATGAGCCGGCAGTGAAGGCGAACTTAAGCTCACGTGAAATATCCACCATTTCCTGAGCCCATTCCCATTTCCATGACAGATGCTTGTCGTTAAAAACCGGCGCCGTGCGACCGTCGCTGCGAAAAACATCCGTCACTTGTTTGAAGAATTCATAACGCGGATATTTCGTCTGTTCATATTCGCTCTTTGGATAATTGCCGTGCTCACCGATGATCAGCACTGCATCCACAGCCAGTTTGTCACCACCACAGCGCAGCGTCTCGGCAATCGCAGGATAAATCGGAAAGCCAAACTCCGCAGAACGGCTGCGGCTCAGATCATTTTCCGGCTGCTGATCGACATACGCGGCAACCACATCCAGCGGCGGCCGATGCCAGCGACCATTCATCGGGTAGCCGACCAGAAACCGCTCCGCCATGTGCCAGGCATGAGAATGATAGCGCCACTCGGTCGTGATCACGGCCATTCGTTTGCGTTCGTTCGCCGCCACGGGCGCCGCATCCGCTGCGGCATCCGCCAATGATCGCGATCCCATGACCAGTCCGGCACCAACGGAGCCAAGAAACGTTCTGCGTGTCACCATAGTTCTGCACCTGATGTGAGTGATTGAGAAGAATACATCGAAC
>JAGQQS010000466.1:2115-2572 GCA_020426105.1 Planctomycetaceae bacterium | reverse complement strand
AAAGTCCATTTCCCCGGTATCCGATTCAGCGGTGAGCGGTGCTGTACCAAACACATTAACTGCGGAGAAGACCAGTCCTCGCTATCTGTGGCTGGTGTGCGGGCTGCAACTGCTGATTGGGCTGTATGGCGGTTACTTCGGCGCGGGACTTGGAATTTTGATGCTCAGTACGCTGAGCCTGCTGCAGTTGGGCACAATTCATCAGGTGAATGGGCTCAAGACGGCTTTGGCCGGGATGATTAACGGAATCGCCGTGGTTGTGTTCATGGCTTCAGGCAGCGTGAACTGGAAACTCGCCGTGCCGATGCTGGTTTCTGCTTCGATCGGCGGCTGGCTGGGTGCGACGATGGCGCGCAGAATGGATCGCAGTGTCGTCCGCAGAATCGTGATCGCGATTGGCATTTCGCTGACAACCTGGTACTTCGCCCAACAATGGTACTTTGCCACCCCGGATTCT
>JAGQQS010000466.1:0-2106 GCA_020426105.1 Planctomycetaceae bacterium | reverse complement strand
CGGCACCCGTGTCCGGCGAGCCGACGCATGGGAATCAATAGTCGTACCAGATACCTCCACCAATCATGTTCTCCCAGCGGTCGAGGAACTGATACTGCATCGACGGACCGTTATAGTATTGCAGCCCGACTCGAAATCGATGCCGCGTTTCAATCCCCTGCCAGCCCCAGCCCGCAAGTGTGTTGAAACCACCGTGGAAATTGAAGTCTTCGCGAATGTGGTAGTTGGCGGCCAGATAAGGCGCACCACGGAGGCTCGATTTTGCAACCGGGATGTATTGCGCTCCAAACTGAAACTCCAGCGGCTTTGCTCCTCCTTCAGCGCCAATCGCATACGCGATTTCGCCGTACACCTGCGTCGCGTGATTCAGGTCCTGCGTGATACCGGCAATCGCTGAGTCGCGAACATAATTGATGCGATTGAACGCAGGATTTGCCAGCAGGAATTCATCACCCGCATGCGAACTGACGTGATAATAGCCCCATTTGTAAGCCGTGCCGGCGTATCGATGAGTTGCCAGCAACCCCGCTCGAAAGTCCGCACCTGCCAACATCGCGCTCGGTTCGTCCGGAAGCACTCGCGCAAATACGGCCCCTTCTACATCGATCTGAAACCCCTGAGGATTCACAGAATCGCAGGTGCCATTTCGCAGCAACCCGACACGTCCCCCGAGCACTGCATCCCAAACCCGGGTCTTGCTGCGCGTGTCATGCAACTGAATAAATTGCATGCGTGGTTCTTTCTCCCCTGCCAGATATGACTTGTACATTAGTCCCTTGGGAAGTACCTGCCAGCCGAAGCAGTTGCTGTTTGGAGCAGGTGAATTGGAAAAGATCTGTTGAGGCGTATTCAGGCTCGCACCAGGTGACTGCGTCATGAATTCTTCAAGTTGCGGAAAATCGGCTGAATCGGGGCTGGCATATTGAGCTGCCTCCGGAGTGGGGGCGATGCTGTAGTCTTCTGCCCCGTCAGTTCGGATGGATTCTGATCTCAATGCAGTCGGAATCAGCGCGGAGGCGGACTCTTTCCCGTTTACCGCCGACTTTGTCACATTGGATTTGAACTGAGTGAGAAATGTCGGTGCTCGTTTCGCCGCATGTGCTTCAATGTCCGCGTCAGAGAAGACAGGCTGAAACGGGTCGGTCTTCCGGTAGTCAGGGGCAAATTCACCCGATGGCTGATTTCTCCATGCGTACACCATTCCTTCCTGCCAGCCTAAATCCTGAGCCCGACCGAACACAGGCAGCAGGATACCCGCCAGAAGTGCCAGCAGGCATTTTGGAAGCGTGGTGTGATGATTTGAGAAAATTCGCGGCATAGGTCTCAGCGAAATCCATTGGCCGTAGTACATGGAACCCGTCGCCTGCTGTAAAATTCACGCTGAATCTGCCGATTCGGCAATGAGCAGCTTTCCTGACGATGACTCAGATCGCATAGAATCCATTGATTTTTCGGACTCCGTCGGATCAGATATGAGTTGATGCGACCCCTGGATTGTGAATTGTCATTCAGGTGTTGGGGTCAGGTAATCCGCGTAATTCGAAACGCCGGTGACTGAGTTTTCGTCCGATTTCTGTAAAGTCCGTTCATGTGAAAAATATTCAAGTTGCGGAATGTCGGTGCTGAATGAGGACCTGCGGATATATGATGGTGCGTATGAATTCCATAAACTTCAGCATCGCCCTGATTCTTCTCGCTGCCCGAAATCCATTGATTGTTATGGCTGCCGAAGATGCAGGCACAGGCATCGCCGATCGCGAGCCGATGGTCAGCTTCGAAACTCAGATTCTGCCACTTTTGACGGCAAAATGTTTTGACTGCCACGGCGCTGATACACAGGAGAGCCACCTTCGACTGGATCGACGTGCAGCGATGTTGCGTGGCGGTGATTCCGGTGAACCTGCGGTGATTGTCGGTCACAGTGAACTAAGCCATCTAATGAAGCTGGTGAGCGGCAGCGACAACGAAAAACGCATGCCGCCCGATCCAGCGGAGCGATTGTCGCAGGACGAGGTATCGCTGTTGCGGTTGTGGATTGATCAGGGGGCGGTCTGGCCCGGGCCGGATGGTGTGGCGGATGATGCGGAATCGAAATCAGATCATTGG
>JAGQQS010000465.1 GCA_020426105.1 Planctomycetaceae bacterium | reverse complement strand
CAGATAAAAACGACAGCCTGCAGGTGGTGAATGACAACCAGCAATGAACGCATGATGGTCGCGGAAATCGTGCAGCGGACAGATTCCATCCTTCAGGGGCAGGAACGGCCTGTGTTGCTGCATGCTCCGTCGCTTCCGGAGACGTGCTGGACTTACGTACGGGAATGTCTGGATACGGGGTGGATCTCGTCCGCCGGGGCTTATGTGGATCGGCTGGAACGTGAACTGGCACAGGCCACCGGGGTCCAGCGAGCCGTTGTGACGGTCAACGGAACATCGGCTCTTCAGGCAGCGCTGACACTGGCAGGCGTTCGGGCCGGAGACGAAGTGCTGGCGCCGGCGTTGACGTTTGTTGCTACGGCGAATGCCATTCGATACTGTGCTGCAGAACCACATTTTGTGGAAGTTGACCCGCTTCGATTTTGCGTCGATCCGGTTGCTTTGTACGAGTACCTGCTGTCCATTTCGAAAGTATCATCGGGTGTCTGCATTAATCGTGAGACCGGACGCCCGATCCGTGCGCTGTGTGTGATGCACTGCTTCGGACACCCGGCCGATCTGGAGGCGTTGTGCAGCGTGTGTCAGCAATTTCATCTGGTACTTGTCGAAGACGCTGCGGAATCACTGGGATCATATTATAAGGGACGCCACACCGGGAATTGCGGTCTGGTGTCAGCAGTCAGCTTCAACGGTAACAAAATTCTTTCGACCGGTGGTGGTGGAGCGCTTCTGACAAACGATGCCGAGATTGGCGTGCGCGCCAAACATCTGACAACAACAGCCAAAGTGGCACATCCGTGGGAATCTGTGCATGACGAAGTGGGCTGGAATTTCCGCATGCCCAATCTCAATGCCGCGGTTGGTTATGCACAACTCAGGATCCTGCCGCAATTGATCGCCGCAAAACGCGCTCTCGCATCCACCTACATTCGGTCGTTGAGTGAGATTCCGGGGGTATCGGTGTTGACAGAACCGGCCGACAGTCGCAGCAACTATTGGCTCAATACGCTCATTCTGGATCGGGAATGCGCCCATCTGCGTGACGCTTTGCTGGAGGCTCTGAATGCTGCCGGGCTGCAATCTCGAGCTCTGTGGCGACCAATGCATCAGTTGCCAATGTACGCCAATTGTCCCCGGGCGGATCTTTCGATCACTGAAGATCTGACTCGTCGCGTCGTTAATCTGCCGAGTTCAGCACATCTGGCTCCGGGCTGGCCAGAGGCCTATGCGGATGTGGCGACCAGTCTGTCAAATGCGGAATATTGCTTGTGATTGAAGTTCCGGTTGCAATTATTGGTGCTGGAGGTCATGCACGCGTTGTCCTGCAGGCGCTGCGAACGATGCACGTGACGGTTGTCGCGCTGACAGATCTGCACCCGGAGAATTTTCCCGATGGTCTGGACGGCTGCGCGGTGATTTCTGATGACGAGTTAGTGCGTCGATACTCCTGTGATGAAGTGATGCTCGCCTGTGGCGTTGGTTCCGTCACTGCGGCGACGGAAGACCAGCTTCGTCGCAGGATTGTGCGGCGATTCGAGAGGCAGGGCTACAGGAGTGCACAGATCCTGCATTCGAATGCGTGCATCGCTGATACGGTCAGCCTGGCGCCAGGTGTTCAGATTCACGCGGGCGCGGTTGTGCAGCCGGGTGTCACGCTGGAAGAGCACGTGATTATTAATACCGGTGCGACAGTTGATCATGATTGTCGGATCGGTCCGTTTGCACATCTGGCACCAGGTGTTACGCTTTCCGGAAACGTGACCGTTCACGAAGGCGCGCATATCGGGACCGGGGCTAATGTGATCCAGGGGATCACGATTGGTCGATTCGCCATCGTCGCGGCGGGAGCGTGTGTTGTTCGCGATGTCGCGGCGAACACGGTTGTCATGGGCGTTCCGGCACGGCCCAAAGGGCGTTGAGGACCGGCAAACAGACATTCAGAATCTCTCGAATGAAATGAGTCGTTAATGGAAAACTCAGAGCTGCTGAAACTGATCGGACGCAGCGAGCCGTTATTTATTGAAGATCTGGAGTCCTGCGGAGCACGACTCAGCGCTGCGGTGGCAGAGGGGCGATTTCTGGTCATTGGCGGTGCTGGATCGATCGGCTCCGCGGTCGTGCGGGAATTGTTCGTGCGAAGTCCGCGCGTGTTGCATGTGATTGATATCTCCGAAAACAATCTGGCGGAACTTGTCCGCGGGATTCGTTCATCGATGGGATATATCGCAGGCGACTTTGCCACGTACTGCTTCGACGTTCTCGGAAGGGAATTTGATGCATTTATACATACCCAGCTCGCTGCAGGCGGCGGGTATGACTACGTCCTGAACTTCTCGGCTTTAAAACACGTTCGGAGTGAAAAAGATCCCTTTACGCTGATGCGGATGATCAACGTGAATATCTTCGCCACTTTGCGGACGCTTCGTGCTGCAGCAGAGTGCGGGGCCAGGAAATTCTTCTGTGTCTCGACCGACAAGGCAGCCAACCCTGTCAATATGATGGGAGCTTCCAAGCGCGTGATGGAAATGATGCTGGCTCGCGATGGTGGATCGCCTCCGGTTTCCACAGCACGATTTGCCAACGTCGCGTTTTCCGACGGATCCCTGCCACATTCATGGCGTGTACGCATTCAGAATCGCCAGCCACTGTCTGCGCCAAACGACGTCCGAAGATACTTTGTCACGGATACTGAAGGTGCGATTCTGTGCCTGTTTTCGATGCTGCTGGGTGAGAATCGCGATATTTTCTTCCCGAGGCTCAGCCCACGGCTGCATTTGATGACGTTTGCCGACATCTGCGAGCGTTACGTGCGATCATTAGGACTGGAACCTGTGGTGTGTGAATCGGAAGATGAAGCACGGAAGCGCACATTAGAATTGACGCAGAAAAAACAGTGGCCATGCTACTTTTTCAGGAGCGACACCACGGGCGAAAAGGACTTCGAGGAGTTCTATACGAATTCGGAAAGTGTGGACTGGAATCGTTTTACTGAGATCGGCATCGTTAAAAATGACCAGCGTGTGGACGCTGATGGGTTACAGGAGTTTGAAGCCCGCATCAGGCGCTTGCAGTCAGCAGGACGGTGGACCAGACAGGACCTGGTTGATCTTTTTCACCAAATCGTCCCGGATTTCGGACACAAGGAAACCGGTCGGTATCTCGACAATCGAATGTAATCATGCTGAAACGACTGTTTGATCTGTTTATTTCCGGATTCGTCCTGCTGTTGCTTGCGGTCCCGTTTGCCATCATCGCCATCATCCTCAGACTGAGCGGTGAGGGTGAAGTCTGGTACCTTCAGGATCGCGTCGGTCGTCACGGCAGGATCTTCAAAGTATATAAGTTTGCGACGATGCTGAAGGACAGTCCCAACCTGGGTTCTGGTGATATTACCATACGCAACGACCCGCGAGTTTTGCCTCTGGGGGGATTCCTGCGCAAGACAAAAATCAACGAGCTGCCGCAGTTCATCAACGTCTTTCTGGGGCAGATGTCACTGGTTGGCTGGCGTCCTCTGATGCCGGTCAGCTTTCAGGTCTATGCACCGGAGATTCGGAAGAAAATTGTTGAAGTCAAACCGGGAATCACAGGGATTGGTTCGGTCATCTTTCGTGATGAGGAGTCAATTGTGACTGCCGCCAAAGAGGATGGCCGCGATCTGAGAGAGACCTACAGAAACCACATTATGCCGTATAAAGGCGCCCTTGAACTGTGGTATACGGAACGGGCAAACCTGTGGACGGACATTAAAATTCTGCTGGCCACTACGCTGGCCGTATTGCGGCCGGACTGGAATGGGTTCCGACAATGGTTTGATAATCTGCCCCAGCCGCAAACGGATTTTATGCGGAAGCATTTTGCCTCTGTGGATGCCGGTATTGTCAGTTCATCGGGCGAACAGTCAAACGCACTGTCGGGCGCGCATGAAGGTGCTGTGCGGCCTGACAAGAACTTGATTGTCCGGAATGGCAATCATAAATCGCCGGGCCGAGCCTGATTTACGCTGAGCTGACGACGCCGAAAGAAGATTGAATGCGACGACGTCTTAAAGCGGTCATGCAGGTTTTCAGCTGCATGGGAGTGCGCTGGGTCGGATATCGGGTCAGGCGGTCGATTGAGCATCGACTGGGTGTGCTTGAACGCCGACTCCCACACGCGACATGGGATTCGTTCCGACTGCGAGCCGGGAGTCCTGCCCGATCATTTCGACCGGCTTTCCGCACGAGGCCGCCGTTGCACTTCGATCGCGACGCGTTGCACGTCCTGTTTCAGAACGAGCCTGAATCTTCCAGGGACGCAGTCCATCGTCAGGTCACTGAACTGCTCAGCGGTAAGCAGCAATTCTATTCAGGCAGATTGACAGAGGTCTCCTGGCCCCCGGAGTGGCACCGAAATGTGATTGATGGTTCTCATCCGCCCCAGTCGCATTTTTC
>JAGQQS010000464.1 GCA_020426105.1 Planctomycetaceae bacterium | reverse complement strand
GGAATACCATGAACTTAGTTCACTTCCAGAATCTCGCCATGACCACTTTTACGTTTTTCAAAACATACGTCGGACTGCGGGGATCTCCCCGTTCCGAATACTGCGGTCGTTTCAATTGTTCCGGAAAAATGACTCCTGCTCCGACATCCCGCGACACGCAGGAAGTCTGCGGAGAAGTCGCAGGGGCTGGCCTGGAGTGATCGTATTTCAGCTCAATGGTCCCTGACTCGCTGGTCACCTCAGCCGTTGACGTTCCAGGGATTCGGCGATTTGTTCCACTATGCCAGTGACAAACCTGTCCAGATTTCCGGCCGCGTTGCTTGTTCGTTCCCGCCATTGATTCATCACGGCAATCTTTTTCAGGCCTTTAAAAAGGATTCCAATTGCTGAGCCCAGGGCGCGGCTGGTGGGATGGAAGATCATGGAGGCAGCCTGCTCCGGAATTTCTTCATCGATCGAATCAACTGCTACCCTGATCGCCATGAAGCGGATCGAATGCTCCTGACAGACCTGCGCGACAGCCAGACTGCTCGTGTCGGCAGCAAGACCGGGAAAACGCGCGCGGAGGGCCTCCTTCTCTGTCGGCGTGACAGGGTGACTGTCAGCCACAATTAGTTTCCCGACATGGATGCGCTTCCTCGAAGGAATATTGCACTTCACCGGAAGACTATTGACATGGGTGTCGCCGATTTCATTAGCAATCACGAGATCACACGGCCTGACGTCTTCGCTTAACGAAGAACTGTAACCGACCGAAAGGATCCAGGTCGGCCGATGCTCAGCAAGCAGTAATTCAGTAGCCGCTCGATGTGCCGCAAATCCTTCGCCCGCTTCAGCCAGGACAATTCGGGTTGATTCTCCCAGGAAGCCGCCGCGCACCGTCATCTTCCGTTCGGAATAACTTCGAGTGCGATCCAGTCGCTTAAGAAAAGGCTTCACTTCACCTTTGTGAGTACACACAATGCCGATGTCTGCTGACGATCGATCAGGAGTTGCCTCTTCGGATTCGGATTTTCTGTTTACGTCTTTCCGGGAATCACTCACGCTGATGCCTCAAAATCCTTCATGAACTCAACAAGTGCATCCACACCTTCCGGTGGAAATGCGTTGTAAATACTGGCTCGCATCCCGCCGACGCTGCGATGGCCTTTCAGTCCGCTGAAACCATTTGCTTCGGCCGCTTTCACAAATGCGTTGTCCTTGTCTTCGCTGCCGGTGACAA
This sequence comes from Planctomycetaceae bacterium, assembly GCA_020426105.1. Classification (GTDB taxonomy): domain Bacteria; phylum Planctomycetota; class Planctomycetia; order Planctomycetales; family Planctomycetaceae; genus SXXK01. Next base: position 1,389 of record JAGQQS010000464.1, on the reverse strand, counting down.
ACGTGACGTTCATCAGCGAACCGCTGCCAGGCTTTGCGGTCGATTTAAACAATGAACTTTGCTTCAGATAGTCGTAAAGTTTCGCCGCCTTGACCCTGTTTCGCGTTTCCATCGACGCAAGTCCTCCATTGGCCTTCATCCAGCGGAATACCAGCAGCATCAGATAAATCCCGAATGTTGGCGGGGTGTTATACATCGATTCGTTGTCTGCATGCGTCCTGTACTGCAGCATCGTCGCCAGATTCCTGTTGCCTGATTCAACCAGATCCTTGCGAACGATCACCAGCGTCACACCACTGGGACCAAGATTCTTCTGGGCCCCCGCGTAGATCAGACCATATCTGCGAATATCTATCGGGCGACTGAAAATATCACTGCTTGCGTCGCAGACGAGAAATGCGGTGTCCGGCACCCCGGCCGGCTCCGTGGTGAACTGTGTTCCAAAAATCGTATTGTTGGATGTGAAATGCACATAGACTGGCTTTTCACTATAGGCGCAATTGTCGGGGATGTAATTGAAGTTGGCGTCCTTGCTGGAACAGGCAACGTGAGTCCCGCCGATCGCTTTTGCTTCTTTCAGGGCTTTCTCCGCCCAGGCCCCGGTGATCAGGTAATCGGCCGTGCGGTCCGCAGGCAACAGGTTCTGCGGAACCATCGAAAATTGCAGTGAGGCCCCGCCCTGCAGAAACAGCACGGCGTATTCGTCCGGAATCCCGGCGAGTTCTCGGCAAAGTGCTTCCGCTTCAGCAGCCACAGCCATAAACGCCTTTCCGCGATGCGAATGCTCGCAGATACCAATCCCGGTATTGCCAAGGGACAGCAGGTTTTCGCCGGCTTCCGCCAGAACAGTTTCAGGAAGCACAGCAGGGCCAGCAGAAAAATTCCAGATACGGCGCGTCATCGCGGTGGTTGCTTTCGTGACTGAATTAAAATTTGCGGATCGGGTCTGAAAGGGACGGTCGTTTGAACTCGAAACTGGCCGCGACGGAGTTACTGGAAAACGTCGCCCGCGGTTGTTGGAGTTGCGAGTTTCTGGCTTCAAGAGCAACGCTTTGAACGAATTTTTCAAGTGAAACACCGCTGTTGAACCCGTAGCCGAGCGGCCATGTAGCGTGCTGCGGTCTGGCCTCTCAGTCACGGATTGAACGACTGAAGATCCTTAGCGGCACGCTACCCGCCAGCTCCTGATGATATGTGCGACATCAAAACCTGCGGCTCAGCGTAGAACGAATTCTCGAACTTTGCAGTTGAAACGACACCCTCCCAGCCGACGTTCAATATTTCTTCCACCGTATTCTGCGCGAAACCTGATTTGGTGTCGAACCCGATACTAAGTCGCTGAAATCTGGCTATCGATGAGAAATCGGGGACCTGCACATGCGCAACAAG
>JAGQQS010000463.1 GCA_020426105.1 Planctomycetaceae bacterium | reverse complement strand
AAAGGGCGGAATTGAATTTCATCCTCACAGACCGGTGGCTTACCGGTCTGTTGATTCAATCACAGAAGAGTAATTGGCATAGACGGGCGGATGGCGTCGTTTCGTGCGTTACAGCACTCCATATTTTTGAAAGGTGGCAGTGGCTGACATTCCAGCACGGATCGCGTCGCGAACTTCATTCTCCGCATGCACTTTGTTCCATGCGGCACGCACCACAGAGGCCTCGACCGACTGCGGCACAACCACAATTCCATCCTGATCCGCGGCGATCAGGTCGCCGGAACAGATGACAACGCCGTCAATTTCGATGGGCACATCAAAGTCAATGACACGTTGTCGATCCCGACTGTCATACGGACTGCGTCCCCGGGCGAACACGGGAAACTTCATGCGGGTCATCTGCGCGACGTCGCGCACGGCTCCGTCCACGATGACGCCGACACAACCCGAATTTCGAGCCGCCGTCGAAAGTAGTTCTCCCCAGATTCCCGACCGCATAGACCCGGCAGCGGCACAAACCAGAACATCATCCGCACGGCAGGAATCAACAGCCTTCAGCTCAAGCTTATAGGGCTCCGGATCGACATGCGCCATATCACTCCAGAGCGTCGTGCGGCAGCGACCGATCAAAATCGCATCGGTGACCGTCACTGGGGAAATCGGGACACGGGGAGACTGATGAGTGAGTCCGGCTGCATCCAGAGCGTCGCACAGCAGCGGCACGGTGAGACTGGCACGCATCATTTCGAGCGTAATGGCGATATCCGACTGGAGATCTTTTGGATCAGACGTTTTCATGGTGCAACTTTCAATTCACAATCTTTGCTTTGTAGAGTGTGCGAAGCGGAGCGGAACACAGCTCTATGGCTAACCCGAAACATCAATTTTGACGTTGCGCCTTTTCAGGCCCGGAGGGCCGATATATCCAATGCCGGTGGCGTAAGCCACCGGTTTGTGAGTATCAACAACCAGAGGCCTGAAGGGCCGACACACCGGGAATTGTGTCGGCCCTCCGGGCCTGAATTGCTGGATTTCCTGTGCCGGTGGCTCACGCCACCGGCTTCCGATCTGTCGGGCTTCCAGCCCTGAATAAATGCGGACCTTCAAGAAGTGTCACTGCGCCTGTTTTGCCATGATAAATGCGTCGCCAAACTACTCGACGATGCTTCAGTCTGAAAATCGAGCGCTTTGGGGTTCACACCACTCCGCTCGCCAGTCGCCAGGAATGGCCGTGCAGAATAACGTCCGACGTGCGGTATAACGTACTGTTTGACGCTCGGCAAGTTGTCCGTTCCAATGCAGCCTTATTAATTCCCGCATATCACAAGGAACCTGGCGTGCCCCCATCACCACGAATCTTCATCGCTGGCCTGTTTCATGAGACTCATACGTTTCTGGACGGCACGACGGGCTGGGAGGATTTCCAAATTCTCCGCGGCGCGGAAATTCTTGCAATCAAGGGCGAGTCCAGTCCGATGGGTGGTGCACTGGAAGTCGCGGAGAAGCTTGGCTGGGACGTGTTCCCGGCATTGTCTGCGGCCGCCTACCCAAGCGCCATCGTGCAGACCGCCGTCTTCGAAAAATACTGGTCAGAATTTTCTGCAGCGCTGGCGAAGTGCCTGGCATCCGGACCGCTGGACGGCATTTTTCTGGTCCTGCACGGTGCGATGGCGTGTGAGACGATCGATGACGTTGAAGGAGTGCTGCTTGAAAGATTATCACAGCAGCTTTTGAACTCTGGGCGTGCGTTATCGCCTGCGATTCCGGTCTTTGGCGTTTACGATTTGCATGCCAACTTTACACCAAAGATGGCGGAGCATTCACATTGTCTGGTCGCCTATCGCGAAAATCCTCACGCCGATGCGCGAGAATCTGCCGTGCGTGCCGTCCATCTCCTGAGTCGTAGCCTGCAATCGTCAGCGCTGCCCCGGACAATTCTGGCTCAACCGCCGATCGTATGGCCGCCAACCGGCACGGGCACTGCATCCAACCCCATGCAGGGACTCCTCAAGACAGCTCGACAGCTGCAACATGATCATCCAAATTTTTGGGAGGTCAATGTCACGCCCGGATTTGCCTTTGCAGATACTTTCGATACGGGACTCAGCTTTGGAATCATCACCACCGGCAATGCCGAAGAAGCGAATGTTGCATTGGAGCAACTGAGTGCCCAGGCGTGGAAACTCGCTGCGGTGGGCAATGTCCTTGAAAAGTCTGTCGATGAAGTATTACCCGGGTTACCACGTAACGAGTCGGGTCTGACAGTGATTGCGGAGCCATCGGACAATATCGGCGGTGGCGCGCCGGGCGACTGCACCGGACTGCTGAGAGCGTTTATCAACTATGGATTCACGAATACTGCGGTCTGTCTCTGCGATCCGGATGCTGTCCGCGAATTACAGAAGCATGCGTTGGGGACGATGGTATCGATTGCCATCGGCGGCCGTGGCAGTCGGCTTGACCCGGGACCACTTGAACTGACGGTGAAGCTGATCAAGATCTGTGACGGTCTTTTCGAACTCCGCGATCGCCAAAGTCATCTGGCATCCATGGTGGGGGATCGATTTAACATGGGCGACTGTGCGGTTGTTGAATACGCCGGGATAACGATTCTGCTGACATCGGTGAAGACTCCTCCGATGGACCTGGGCCAATGGCTGCATGTCGGCTTCGATCCGTCAAACTTTTCATTTGTCGGTGTTAAAGCGGCTGTGTCTCATCAGCGGGCGTGGGATCCGATCAGCAAAGGAAACATTTGGGTCTCAACGCCGGGCCCCTGTTCGAGTGATCTGCGATCACTGCCATACAGGAAGCTGCGGCGACCGGTGTTTCCGCTGGATGACATTAACACTCCGGACTAGCGGTCTGTTACGGCTTAATCTAAGGGTTAGTTGTAGTAGACGAGGCTACGAGTCCCTGTGTTTTACGTCACTGCAGGACTCGTCGCCTCGTCCACTACCCCAATTTTTACCTGTGACAGACCACT
>JAGQQS010000462.1 GCA_020426105.1 Planctomycetaceae bacterium | reverse complement strand
GTTCGGGGCCACTGGGTTCGGGGCCGCTGGGTTCCGGGCTGCCCGAATCTGGATTTTCTGGTGCTGGATTTTCTGGCACAGGACTGCTCGGTGTAGGGACAGTTACGTTTTTGATGGGTTCCGTCAATGTTTTCGGTGCCCCATTGGCATCCACACCGGACGACTCCATTACCGGGGTTTTTACAGCGTCCGGATTTTCCATGACCGGTATTGTCAAGGACGCATCGGCGGATTTTATTTCTTTGCTGTTTGAAATGGTGTGAGTCTTTGGAGCGCCCTTTGCCAGATTCGGGGCCACTGCGGCAACTCGATCCAGATAGATGCTGAGCGCGCTCGTGGCATGGTAAAGTGGCGAACAGCTGACGAACGCCTTGCGATTGACCATCAGATCGTTGGAGGTCGCTTCAATGGCGCGACGTACCCAGGGAGCATTGAGTTCCTGCGACGGAAGAGCCATCATCAGAAACTCCAGCAGATGCCCGCTGCTCGCCATTCTTTTATCGAAATCCGGCTTGAATTCGCGACCTCGAAAGTAATTCGACGACAATGTGCCGTTGGGATTTTGTTGCATTCGAGCGGTCTGGATATAGCGTCGGATTTTATGTTCCGCCTGGAGCCAGACGCCGACCAGCGGTTTTCCTGAGCGAAGATAGACATTCCGCGCGTGAGCCAGCGCGAACAAGCCATGCGTGCCGCCGCATGGTGCTCCCTGCAGAGATTTTCCCACCTCAATTTTCACGAGGCGTTCGATACTCCATTTTTCTCCCTGAGCGTTGATCCATTCTGCATCCGATGGCAGATAGCGGCTGAGAGCCCAGAGAGTCCAGGTAACTTCTTCTTTTTCGTTGACCGTTAATTTGGCGTAGGTCAGCATGTCGCGCATGGTGACGGGGCCCTGAGGTGTATTGAACTCTGTTTCCAGAGGCACGCCGCTCATCGACAGGATCGCGACAAATTGATTAATGTGGCCTTCGAAAGCGTATGGTTTGTTGTATGGGTGCCCTCGGCCAACCGTCATCATCTCAAATCTGTTACTTCCATAGCCTGACAGCACCCGCACCTGAGTCTTCTGAAACCAACTCTCGTGTTCGAAGATCGGGCCGGATTTGATCCATTCCAGGCAACTGACCGGTTGGCCATTGTGTCGGATCAGAAAGTCTTCCCGAAGTGCCAGCATGCCATGCATGATCTGCCACGGTGTGTGCTCGGAAGTGGACAACAATCGCCGCCGCTGCGCTTCGCGGGTTTCGTAGACCAGTTTGACGAGAGGATCTTTTGCCTGCTGAATCGCAAGCGGCGCGGGGCGCATCACGGCGTTCGTCGAATGTTCATCCAGAATGACCTGAGGTTCATCGATCGCGGAATTGAGTTCATTGTCACCGATCGGGACCTGACCGGGCGAGAGTTTTATCTGAGCCGCCGCCTGATCGATCTGCAACAGACCGAACAGGGCCGCCATCGGCAGGAATCGCCGAACCGTAACGCACAAGTCCACAATCGACATTGGGATGACTCCCACGCAGTCAAAGCAGCAAATCAATAGTCAAACATGCGCGGAATGTTCCAGCGCCCCCTTTTGTCTGTTTTCGACCAGACCGCAGACGCTCTTAAATCCATCATATCCCGCTGAATCAGAATTCCCGTTACTTTATGCACTTGATGGATTCATCAACTTTGGTAACTGAATCGAGTAATTTCTCCGAGTGACATATGCTTCAGGTCAGCTCCTTCGGATGTTGTCGCGGAAACTTCCACTCTGCTGCATAAACGGCAGGAATTGGGCAGAATCAGGGCCGAATTCGACCGACAGTTGACTCGGGCACGGATGTGATATCTAATAGTGTGCGTCGCGGTCGGCGGCTTTTCAGCCGTCCCCACCCAAAATGCCGCGGCCACCATCCCTCCCAGATTGAATGACAACAGATGAACACATCGGTTGTGATTTTCGTGCAGATACTGATCTTTGCGTGTCTCGCTCATCCAGGCGGCGTCAGCGCTGAAGATTCGGTTCGCAGCTTGATCGATCAGCGCATGACTCCCGTGGCCGGGGTGATTCCTGCGATCTGCCCGGATGCAGAATTTCTGCGTCGCGTCTCTCTCGATCTGACCGGAATGCCTCCTGCAGCAGATGAAGCACGTGCGTTTCTGGTTGATTCGGCAGCCGATAAACGTGAAAAACTGGTGGAGCGGTTGCTGGCATCACCGCAATATGCCCGGCATATCGCGAGTACGTTTGATTTAATGCTGATGGAACGTCGCGCGAATACGCATGTAACGGCCGACGAGTGGCAGGCGTGGCTGCTGAAATCGGTCCGTGAGAACAAACCGTGGAACGTCATGGCCCGCGAGATTCTTGCGGCGGATGGAGACGATCCGAATCAACGACCGGCCGCTCGTTTCTCACTTGACCGCGGTTCAGAACCCAATCTCCTGACACATGACATCAGTCGTATTTTTTTCGGGCGCGATATGCAGTGCGCGCAATGTCATGATCATCCCATCGTAGCAGATTATCTTCAGTCGGATTATCACGGCCTGCTCGCATACATCGCCCCAGGATACGCGGTAGTCCGCAAAGAGGGTGACAAAGAAATCACGCTGCTGGCTGAACGTGCCGGGAGTGACCTGTCTTTTGAATCAGTCTTTGTAAAGGGCACGCAGCACCGCACAGGCCCCAGAATGCCTGATGATATCGCGATTGATGAGCCGCTGTTTCTTCCAGGAGACGAATACAAAACGCCACCCGGTGAAAATGTGAAATCCGTGCCGAAGTTCAGCCGACGGACAATGCTGGCCGACCTCGCAACGAATGGATCAAACCAGGCGTTCAATCAGAACATCGCCAACCGATTATGGGCTCACATGTTTGGTCGTGGTTTAGTGCATCCGCTGGATCTGCATCATCCCGACAATCCGGCAATCGATCCGGAATTGCTCCGGCAACTGGGCACGCGTTTCGCTTCGATGAACTTTGATGTGAAGTCGTTCCTGAGGGAAATTGCGCTCAGTGACACCTATCAGCGTGCATTTGACGGGCCTGCGGACCTGGCTTCCGGTGCAGCGCCGGCTGCAACGCAGGTCGCTGAATGGAAACAACAGATCCCGGCTTTAGCAGCAGCGGCCAAACAGTCAGAAGCAGATTATTCAGCGGCGAGTGCAGCCTGGCTGCAGGCTGAGGCGGCACTTTTGCCTGTCGCTGCGGAATTTGATGCAGCTCGCAATGCTTTTGCGGATGCCCGGAAGAAAGCGGATGAAGTCTCAAAAGCGATTGCCGACGCGGTCTCTCAGCAGGAGAAAAAACGAAATTCGGCGGCTGCTTTAATGGAAGCGGCTGATGCATCTCGGCGGGCCGCTGCGGCACTGCCCGATGACCGGGAACTGTCTGACACGGCGGCGAAACTCCTGGCGAAGTCCGAACAGATGACGGTCGATGTGGCCGCTTTGGCGAAAACCGTGGAAGAAAAAACCGCAGCGCTCAAGCCTCTGGCCGAAGCACAGGAGGCCGCCAAAACCCCGATCGATGCGGCTCTTGCCAAACTTGCTCCATTTCAAGAATCGATGAGGAGTGCTGAACAGGCACTCCTGGCCGCCCGTCGCAAGGCAGCTGCTGAAGCGCAATTGCTCGCAGCGCTTGACAGAAAGATTCACACAGCTCAGAGCATGTCGCTGCTTCCAGAGCGATCGCAGGCAATCACAGCTGCAGAAAACGCGGCTGAGCAACGCGCGGCTGAACTGGGAGCAAAGCAACAACAACTGGCTGAATATGCGGTTGTCGTGGCTCGCAATGATGCTGCGCTTCAGTCAGCAACCGCAGCGGTATCGACTGCGACGAACGCTGTCAACATCGCTGCTGCAGAACATGCAGATCGGAAAGCGCTGGCGGATGCGGTTTCCGCGGCTTTGGCATCCGTTGAAACGGCGGCGCAAAAAGCGGCGGATGACCCGATCCTTGCGGAAGTCACTGCGAAACTCAAAGATCGCACGAAAATCGCCCAGACTGAGATCGAGAAAACGAAGTCTCAGCTTGACGCCGCTGCGGACCTGATGACGACTGCGACTGCAGCACTCACCGCAGCCCAGACCTCCATGAGCCAGGCGAATGCTGAACGATCGCAACTGGAAGAGTTGGTTGCGGCAACAGCGGACTCATTGGCAGCAGCGAAAGCGGACCTCGTGAATCGACAGACAGAATTGAGTTCTGCGGTGTCGGAACTGGACGACGGCCTGGTGAAAGACTTCACTGCCGCGTCGCTGAAGCCACTGACACCGGAACAACTTTGCTGGAGCGTCTTTCGAGTCACGGGAGTGTACGATCGATACTGGCAGGCAGAAGTCACCGAGCTCGATAAAACCAGCCCTGTGACCGAAGCGCAAAAACTCGACGC
>JAGQQS010000461.1 GCA_020426105.1 Planctomycetaceae bacterium | reverse complement strand
TTGCCATACAATTTACTTTATCGGTTTGGCGTTTTCAGAATCGGGCAGAGTCGGATCAAATTTTCCTGAACCGAGCTTATCGAGCATTTGACGAATATCTGTCAGACCCTTAAAGGCGACATACACGGTCACCGTGCTGTACCAGAACAGTGTCGCGAAGATCAGGAATCCCCAGAACCAATGATAGACAGCCATTTGAATATCTCTCGACAGAGAATGATGCGAGGACGTTAAGCCGACAGGTCAGAGTCCTGTGAAGGCTTCATGAGTGAAAACACGACCATGGAAATACCCGAAATCACGAAGGCGGCAATCTTGGCTCGGTCCTGTGTGAAGTGGTAATCCTGCTTCAACGCCTCTGCGCCTCCGGCAATGGTTTTTTCGAGGACCAGATAACCGACTGGAATCGCCGCCCCGACCACAATCGACGCGACAGCTCCCCAGCTGTTGGCTTTTTTCCAATAACAGCAGGCGATGAGCAGCACCGACATGCTGGAAAGGTAAACGGTACCGGTGGTTGTCAGGTAATCCCACAGACCGCCTTCCAGCTTGTAGAACAGTCCATAAAAGAACAGAAAAATGCCGATGATCGCGACAATCATACGGTTAATCAAAATGCCCTGTTTCTCCGACGTCTTCCCTTTGCGGAACGGGGCCAGAATATCGTTATAGATCACTGCCGCCCACGTAATCATGTATGAGGAATCCGTTGACATATCGGCGGCCAGCATGGCGGCCACCAACAGGCCCATCAATCCGATGGGGACGATCGTCCCCAGATAAATGGGCATTGCATTGAGCGTCGTTTGAGATGTTCCGATCAGACCAGCGGGCAACATTGCCAGTGCCGCGATGCCCCAAAGTCCGGGAATTATAAAGCGGCAGACAAAGAAGAAGCTGGTCCCGATATAGATCTTCTGCCCGGTCCAGGTATCTTTGGCCGACAACAGTCGCGCGATGGTTGTCTGCCATGTCAGAGTCGCTGCGATCTGTACGAAGGCATGCGCCAGAACATATTCCCATCCCAGCTTCGGATGCAGAAACGGATTGAAGCCGCCCACACCGTGATTTGTTTCCACGGTGCTGACGATAGACGACCAGCCCACCTTCACCAGAATCAGATACGTCACCGCCAGCAGTCCCATGCTCATGACGATAAACTGCAGAAAATCGGTCACGAGAACTGACAGCATGCCGCCCATGATCGTGTACACGGCGACCATAATCAGCAGCAGGGTCATAGTGATCACGAGGTAATCGGGATTCATGCCGGTCACAAGGACCAGAAACTCGCCTCCGATTCGCAGAAAGACCCCCATGTTCAACAGACCGCCAAGCACAATCACCACGCCGGACAGCCATCGCACAAACTTTCCGAAACGCTTTTCAAACAGTTCAGGAATTGTCATCACACCGGAATCCCGGAGCGGCTTCACGCAAAAACCGGTGATCCCGATAAACAGCATCGCCAGGGCCTGAAGGATCCCCGGCGTGGCTCCCGAAAATCCGTACTCATAACCGGCCTGTGCCGTGTACATACAGGTGACAATTCCGAATTCTGTTGCCGCCAGCGAAGCGATGCCGAGAAACACATTCATTTCCCGACCAGCGACGAGGAAATCGTCAACTTTGCCAACATAGCGTCGAACCAGCAGCCCGGCCGTCATCGTGACGATGAGATAAAGTCCGACGATACTGCCATCAACCAGCCAGGAAAACTGGGACATATTGAGATCTCTCAGGGGTCTGGAATTTGATTGAAAAATTGCAAATCAGGATGAGCCGCAGACAACTGCAGTTAACAATCATCGGCGAATGGGATTGTCGGCTTCCGCTGAGTACTGGCAACGAGACCAGGACGCTTGCCCTGTGTCCGCGGTCCAGAATCTCCAGCGCTTCGGCGTTCGGTGCAGAAGCAGACATTTGATCACACCTTGTTGCCCGCTCCTCGATGGAATCTGCCGCAACGTGCTGGATCCGGTCGTTATAGCGAGCTGTTTAAGATTTCGCCACTTTGCTGCTGTGCGAAAGCCGGCGCCGTTCCAAATTGTTGTTGAGCGGTGCCAAACAGTGATCCGTGCGTGGCGTGGCGCAAATTGCAGGAGGCGTATTCGCATTTTGTCGGGAAGGTGACAAGTCGGTATCGCGGGGTTCAGGCCCGGCAGAGCCGACACATGCTGTGCCCGGGCCGTGACGGCGTATTGATTGAAGCACAGAAGTACGAAACCCTGTTTTACCCGTAGCCGAAAGGCCGGTTTTGGGAAACGGCCTGACCGTTCGGCCACGGATTGAACGACGAATGGTGTTTGCCGGTGGCTGGCTACGCAGGTTTCGTGATAAAGAGTGAACGCTTAAGGAAAGGTCCTGCTGTTGATGACGGTAGTTGCTTCATCGATTAATGTTTGAGCCTGCAGCCTGAGTTCGGCGAAGGGACGAATCGCGCCTCGTAAATCGCCGTTTCTGGCGTGCCGTTGAATCTGTTCCGTGAGGACAAGCGTCCGTGTCAGGCCGAACATTTGCAGGGAACCATGTAAGTTATGCACGATCTCCCGGGCGGCTTTGAAGTCATTGCCTGTGATCGCGGATTCCAGTGAATTCATCAGTTCGGGCAATTCACGCACGAACACCTGCAGCAAATTCAGCAGCAGCGTTTGATCTCCGTCGCAGGCATCCAGAGCGTGTGTCCAGTCGATGCGGATGTCTGTTCCCGGATGAGATCCGGGCGATGCCGGCACACCCGGCGAATGGGCGACAAATTGGCTGAGTTCCCGATTCAGCGCGGTGATCCGCAGGGGCTTGGTGGTGTACCCATCCATGCCGGCGTCCAGGCACATCTGGCGATCGCCAGCCAGGGCATGGGCCGTCATGGCGACGATGGGGATATGGGTTCCCTGCGGTTGCTCAGCTTCGCGAATGCGGCGGGTGGCATCCAGGCCGTCCATCTCGGGCATTTGGACATCCATAATAATCAGGTCGAAAGCACCCGATTTCCACGCATCAAGCACTTGTTGGCCCGTTGCTGCCAAAGAAACTGTGTGCCCCTGTTTTTCCAGTAACGCGACACCCAGACGCTGATTGAATGGATCATCTTCAGCCAGAAGTATTTGCAGCGGACGAATGGGAGGTATCTCTTCTGTCGAAGGCAACAGCGTACTTCCGTTTCGACGCCATTGCAGTTCATCAATCGCGTTGACCGGTGTGAGACTGGCTGTCTCTGCATTGGCCATCTGGATCGTAAAATGAAAAACGCTGCCCTTGCCCAATTCACTGTGGGCCCAGATTCGTCCGTTCATCAGACTGACGAGTCTGGCACAGATCGTCAGCCCCAGGCCCGTTCCACCAAAACGTCGCGAGGCCCCTGCATCGACCTGTTCGAATGCGTCAAAAATGTTGACAAGCTGATTCTTTGGGATCCCAATCCCTGTGTCACGGATGGAGAAATACAGTTCCGTGGTTGTCGCTGTATTTTGTGCCACGGCAACATCAATGGAGATCTCACCTGCATCCGTGAACTTGACGGCATTTCCAACAAGGTTCACGAGGATTTGTCGCAGCCGATACGGGTCCCCTTCAAGTACCTCGGGCACGTCGGGATCAAAATCACACGTCATCACGACGCCTTTGCTCCGCGCTCGAATACTCAAGGGCCGGATCATGTCACTCACCGCAGAACGCACATCGAATGCCGTGGAGATCAGGTCTAGTTTACCCGCTTCAATCTTTGAAAAGTCGAGGATATCGTTGATCACAGCCAGCAGTGATTCTCCGGACTCGTGCACCATCTTCAGATAATCGCGCTGCTCGGCTGTCAAAGACGTGTCCAGCACAAGATCGGTCAGTCCAATCACGGTACTCAGCGGCGTTCGGATCTCATGGCTCATATTTGCCAGGAAATCGCTTTTTGCCCGACTCGCGTCCTCAGCGGCCTGCTGCGCTGCTGCCATCTCAACGGCACTTCGCTGCAGGGCGAAATGAGCGCGTTCCAGCCGTTGCGCATATTCGCGATAGCGCTGAAACGACTGCACGACCATGAACGTCATGGCGCCTGCCAGCACGGCCAGTGACAGCCCCAAAATCCTGATTCCTGTCGTCTGAGGGGAACGTGTCGGCCAGCCACTCCGGGGAACACCATACAATTGCCAACTGCCGGTAGGCAGGGAGATTTCTGTTGTTATTGGATCAAGCGCTTCAATGCCGCGGTCTCCCAGAAAGATCTCGCCAGGTTCGCCGCGGTCTGTCCGACCGCGTACCGCGACGGACAGCATAGCCGGCACGTTGCCCATCAGCTCGTCTACAATCGTTTGCTTGTCGATCACGATCGATACCATGCCCCAATATCGGCCCGATCCCGGTTGTTCACCGGGAAGAGTAACGTATACCGGCGCGCGATTAATGAATGCCTCTCCGCCCTGCACAAGCTTCACTGGCCCTCCCAGCCATGGGCGACCAGTCTGAATTGCATACTCGGCCGCTGCCCTCTGATCAGGATGCCTGAGCAGCTCAAGCCCGATGGCATCCTCGTTTCCCTGACGCGGATAAACATTGTCGATGATGTTGTCCCGAATTGATGTCACACTGCGAATACCGTTCACCTCGTGCATCAATAAGGCCGCCAGATTTGCGAATTCCTCCGACGTGATGTCAGGATTTACGGAAACACTCGCTTTGAGTCCCAGTGTCAGGTGGACGCGTTTGTTGATCGCAATTTCTGCGGCAGCACGGACGGCAGCGAGATCCCTCACGGCGTCTGCACGAATTTCATCCAGGTAGATAGAAGTCGCGTTCCGATCCAGGATCCAGACAAACAGCAGGATGATGCCTGCGATTGTGAAGCCAGCCGCAAGCGGAATCCATGCCGTGCATTCAACGATGTCCGGCAGATCGTTCGCGCCTTTGTTCGCTTTCGCCGCTTTATCGGGGTTGATAACGTGCGTCGGCGCCATCAGACCAGATACCCTTCGTTCTTCTTCAAATGCAGATCACCCTGCAACAATCCACACTTCTGACGGCAATCCTGCACAGTGCATGTTCAAATTAGCGGCTGTGCATCACATTCCAGTATCCCTGCGAGGTCAGCATGTCAATGTCCGATGATAAAGTCAATCGCCGAATCATTTTGAATTCCCGACCGGTCGGTGCTCCGACTGCCGCAAACTTTCGTCTGGAACTCGCGAACGTGCCGGAGCCATCAGACGGTCAGATTTTGCTGCGAACCCTGTACCTTTCACTCGACCCGTATATGCGTGGACGTATGAGTGACGCTCCGTCGTATATCGCGCCGATTGAGTTGGGGGCCGTGATGGAGGGCGGCACGGTTTCACGCGTCGACTCATCAAAGCATCCGGAATATCAGGCCGGAGACCTGGTCCTGGGTTTCGGCGGCTGGCAGCAATACTGCCTTTCGGACGGTAAAGGTTTGACTAAACTGGATGCTCAGATGATCAAACCATCGCTGGCCCTTGGCGTCCTCGGAATGCCAGGGCTGACGGGTTACATGGGACTGCTGGACATCGGACAACCCAAAGCGGGCGAAACGGTCGTTGTGGCTGCAGCCAGCGGTGCGGTTGGTTCCGTCGTCGGGCAGGTTGCAAAGATCAAGGGGTGCCGTGTCGTGGGTATCGCCGGAGGCCCTGAAAAATGTCGTTTCGTCGTGAATGAACTGGGATTCGATGCGTGTATTGATCGCCACAGCCCTGATTTCTCAGACCAACTCAAAGCAAATTGCGAAACAGGAATCGATGTCTATTTTGAAAACACCGGGGGTGCGGTCTTCGACGCGGTGATGCCTTTACTGAATGTATGCGCTCGTGTGCCGGTCTGTGGACTGATCGCGCACTACAATGATACCGAACTGCCACCAGGACCAGATCGCCTGGGACAGCTGATGCGCAGAATTCTGACGAAACGCCTGAAGGTACAGGGCTTTATCGTTTTCGCCGACTACGGCGGTCGGTTCGCCGAGTTCTATGGTCAAATGAGCGAATGGGTGAAATCCGGCCAGGTAAAATTTCGAGAAGATATCGTTGATGGTCTGGAGAACGCGCCACAGGCACTGATTGGCCTGCTGGAGGGTAAGAACTTTGGCAAGCTTGTGATTCGTGTTGCTGACGCATAGGCCGCTTCTGCAGACATAATCCGCTATCAGGTTGCAAGTGAGGATTGAACGTGGATTTGGCGTCTCGACGAATTCTGCTCATCGGAGCCGGGCACACGAATCTGCATATCGTTCGTATGTGGATACAGCATGCGATCCCTGACGTCGGTCTGACGCTGGTCTCCCCCTTTCCCTGTGCGACCTACAGCGGCATGCTCCCAGGAACTCTTGCGGGGCGGTATTCCCCGGGCGAGATGGAGATTGATCTCTATCGGCTGGTCCAGGCGGCAGGAGCAGAATTGATCATTGATGATGCGATCGGGATCGATGTGGTTCGCCGGGAAGTGCGATTTCGCCAGCGACCCGCGATGACATATGACGTCGTGAGTATCGGAGTCGGATCGCTGCCGCGTCAGATGGATGTTCTCAAAACACATCCCGGATTCGTGCCGATCAAGCCGATGTTCACGGCCCTCCAGCGTCTGGATTCGGCTATTCAGAGTCACGCTGGTCGCCCGGTTCGAGTCGCTGTCGTGGGTGGCGGAGCGGCGGGAGTGGAAGTGGCCATGTGCGTGGAATTCAGAATTCGCAGTCGCGGTGGACAGCCAGTCGTCACGCTGGTTGATGCGAACTCACACATTCTTTCAGGCTTCCGTGATCATACAATTCAGCTGGCCGAAGCAGAGTTGCAACAGCGAAGGATCAACATTCGATGTGGAGGGCGCGTTATTGGGCACCATGGACTGGATCTCCGTTTTGATGCAGGCGATGCCCTCACCGCCGATCTTGTCGTCTGGGTGACTGGTGCCTCGCCGCAGGCCCTGCTGCAGGAAATTGATCTGCCGAAATCTGCAGCGGGCTTCCTGCGGGTTCACTCCACACTGCAATCCGTTGGTCATGCATCTGTCTTTGTCGTCGGCGATTCAGCGAGTATCGACGGGGAATCGATCGACCGGGCAGGAGTCTACGCTGTGCGACAGGGCCCGATTCTGTGGGAGAATCTGAAACGTCATCTCGATGGTCGCGAGCTGATACGCTACAGACCACAGCGGGATTTTCTAAGGCTGTTAGCGACTGGAGACGGACGCGCCATCGCTCAGTGGAAGTGGTTCGCGGGCATCGGTAAGCACTGGTGGAAACTAAAGGACTATATCGATTCCAGGTTCATGGATATGCACCGGCCATCACGTATCATGTCGGCTCAGATGCGGAGAGAAATGCCGGTGGTATCATCCGTCAACAAACTCGGCTCGAACCAGGCCCCGATGCGCTGTCGCGGGTGCGGCGGCAAAACAAGCGCGCGCGTGCTGCAAAACGTACTGCAGCGACTGCGGACGGAGTGGCCATCTGCACCACGCGGCTTTTTGCAGCACGATGATACGGCGCTGCTGCCGGAAGCAATT
>JAGQQS010000032.1:4209-5332 GCA_020426105.1 Planctomycetaceae bacterium | reverse complement strand
TGAGCGTTTGCAACGCCGCCAGACGTCTCCGGCACGGTTTTCTGTCGCATGTTCTGCGCGAGTCGACACCGATTCCATGGTTCCTTAAGTTTTTAGTTCCTGTCTTCTTTTTCAGGCTCGATCGAGTTTATTCATGCTTCAACTATTACCTGCGATTGATCTGCTGGAAGGTCGATGTGTTCGGCTTCGCCAGGGAAATTATGCTGACAGTACTGTGTTTTCTGATGACCCGGTCGAGATGGCGTTGCGTTGGCGGGATGAAGGTGCGGAGCGACTGCATCTGGTTGATCTGGACGGGGCGAAGGCCGGAAAGCCGGTGAACCAGGATGTGGTGCGGCGAATCATTGCCGCAACAGGCCTTCCCTGTCAGCTGGGCGGCGGTATTCGCAGCGAAGAAAGTGTACGGTCGACGATCGAAGAGACGGGCGTCGATCGCGTCATCATCGGCACGAAGGCCCTGCGAGAACCGGATTGGTTTGCCGAAATCTGTGCCCGATTCCCCAATCAGCTGGCGCTGGGTCTCGATGCGCGGGATTCGATGGTTGCGACTGACGGCTGGCTGGAAGTGTCAAAAGTCTCGGTCACTGAACTGGCCGGAAAATTTGTGGACGTACCGCTGGCCGCAGTCATCTATACAAACATTGCCAATGACGGCATGATGCAGGGCATTGATCAGCAGACACTGGAAGATTTTCGCATCCTGGCCGACATGGGTCTGCCTGTGATTGCATCCGGAGGTGTCACCACCATGGACGACATCGCAAACCTTAAATCAATCGCGGCTTCTCACCCGAATCTGATCGGTGCGATCACGGGCCGTGCGATCTACGAAGGCACGATCGATGTACGGGAAACAATCGCGTTTCTGAAGGCTTAAGTCACGCATGAGAACTGATTTTCTGACGTTGGACAGTATCGAGGCATTTGACCGTGATGGCTACATCGTGGTGGAGCATCTGCTGGATGCTGAAGAAACAGAGTTGCTGGGCACCATTGCCCGCCGCGACCATGAACTCGCGGCGTCCCGTACCTCCCGCGCCGATGGCGAAGGCGGCTCTGTCGATCTCGTCGTGGAAAACGAGCTGCCCGCCGATTCGATCTATTCGGCAATTGTGCAGGCCGC
>JAGQQS010000032.1:0-4091 GCA_020426105.1 Planctomycetaceae bacterium | reverse complement strand
TGGTACAACAACGGCTGCCTGCTGCCCGACATGGCCAGCTGCATGTTTGCCGTGGATCGGGCAACAAAGGAAAACGGTTGTCTGCAGGTCGTGCGCGGTTCGCATCGCATGGGCCGGATTGATCATATAAAACGAGGCGACCAGACCGGTGCCGATATGGAACGTGTCAATGCGGCGCTCCAGCGGATGGAACTGATTCATGTCGAAATGGCCCCGGGTTCGGCAGTCTTGTTTCACGGCAATACGCTGCATCGATCCGATCAAAATCTGAGCGAGAATCCTCGCTGGGCCTTCATCTGCTGCTACAACACCCGCAGCAATAATCCGTATAAGACTGGTCGTCACCCACTGTATTCCCCGCTGTCCCGGGTTGAGGCCAACGACGTCGCCACCGCTGGTCGTCGGCATCTGGCGCGTCTGTAAAGCTCATGTCCAACCGTTGCCGCCAAATGCGGTGTCAGCACCAGCAGACGACGCCACTTTCAGCGAACGCGAATTGTTCATGACTTCCGACAGCCTGTCACAGCAACTCAAAGACCTTGGCCTTGAATTGGGCTTTGCTCAGATCGGTATCGCGCCTGCGGTCATGCCAACTGGTTTTCATCGACTGCTGCAGTGGATCCACAATGATTATTCCGCAGGCATGAAATGGATTGAACTCCGCAAGGATGCCTACCGCCATCCGGCTGGTGTCATGCCTGGCACGCGCAGCGTCATCATGGCGGCCATGAACTACCACGATGGAGCGACCTCATCCGGCGGCGGACGCGTCGCGCGGTACGCCTGGGGTTCGGCCGATTATCATGATGTGCTGAAACCACGCCTGCGACAACTTGCCGCATTCCTGCGAACTGCAATGCCGGATTCCCGAAACCGAGTTGTGATCGACACGGCGCCGTTGCTGGAACGTGATTTCGGACGTCTGGCCGGGATCGGGTGGTTTGGAAAAAATACGATGCTGATCAGTCGTTCGATCGGCAGCTGGTTCTTTCTGGGAGCTGTCCTGACCGATCTGGAGCTTGCATACGACGAACCTGTCGAGCAGAATTTTTGTGGTTCCTGTACGCGGTGCCTTGATGCCTGTCCGACAGCCGCGTTTCCGGAACCCGGTGTGCTGGACGCACGTCGTTGTATCAGTTACCTGACGATTGAACACCGCAAAGCACCGATACCGCATGAGCTGCGACAGGGGATTGGTGACTGGCTGTTCGGCTGCGATATCTGTCAGGAAGTGTGCCCGTGGAACCGTTTCGCTCCGGACACAACACTACGCGAATTTCAACAGATTTCCGCCATGAACGCCGTGGATTGTTGCGAATTACTCACACTGTCCACAACACAGTTTGAGGCGCGTTTCAAAGACTCTCCGTTGTCTCGCCCCGCCAGAGCCGGGCTCCTGCGAAATGCCGCGATTGTCCTTGGCAATTCCGGCGACCCTTCGGCAGAACCTGCACTCACCGCGGCGCTGGGCGATGTCGAACCCATGATCCGCGGTGCGGCCGCATGGGCTCTGGGGCGACTCCAGACACCGAACGCCTTCGCGGCAATTGAGAGTCAGCTCCTGATGGAAGCAGATGCATCCGTCCGCGATGAAATGGTAATGGCACTGCAAAACAGGTAAGACAGAATTGCTCCCTGACGATCACGTTCGTAGTTCCGCCTTCAGGCGGCGGGAACCGTTTCTGAATGGCCCGGGAGTTGGGCCCAACATCTTCTTCCTTTCAAAACCGGCGATTTCATTTCCTCCAGACGGACGGGGTCAGCACGATCCATGTCATGGCGGCGACAATACTTCCCACGACGATCACGGCCACTACCCACCAGACAATGCGTCGTTTCACCGAAATGTCAGTCTGCCTGGGATTGCCTGCCCGACCGGGCGCCGCGCGAATCTTCAGCAGCGGGACGGCCGACTCGTTCGCTGACAGCTCATCGTCCAGCTGCATCGCAGCCAGCAAGTCGTTGAGCATAAACTGCGTGGTTGCTTCCGGCTCCGTGTCCGGGACAGGATCTTTCTTAGCGAACGCGGCTGCTCCCGTGGGCACAATATCATTCAGGACCGTATCTGCCGGAGGCCATTGCGCTGGTGTGCGGCCTTCATCCGGAGGAAGTTCCCGCAGTGTTTCTGACGCACGATCCTGCTGTTGCAGTTCTTTGACCAGAGCCAGCAATCGGGCACTTCGCGAATCCCCGTTGAGGTTTCCCTGAACATCACAGTCCGCTTCAATCCTCTTCAATAATGCCGAAAACCCGGGGAGAAAACGCCCTGGTGGTTCACGTTCAGGACCAAACGTGTTGGCTGACGAAAGACCTGACGGTGACGAATCGCCGCTTGCGTTTGTTTTTGTGTCCGAGGATGCGTGTCTTTTTGCGTCTGTTGGCGCTCCGGCAGTGGTTGGTGCTGAAGTATCGTTTGTTCTGGCTGTCGTGATGCGCTGACTCAGGGTTGGCTTCTCATTAAGCTCGGGACGATGCGCCGTCGCTCCCAGAAATCGACTGAGCTGCGCGGCCACGTCACCGGCCGTCGTCGTTCGATCATGGCGGTTCCTGGCCATCATCTGGGACAGAATCTCTGTCAGTGCTTCCGGCACGTCGCTGCGAAACTCCGAAACTGCCGGTGGAGTTTTTGTCTGATGCGCGATCAGTCGCTGAACGAGTGTGCCTTCGGTAAACGGTGGTTGACCCGTCAGTAAGAAATACAGTGAACAGCCCAGACTGTAAATGTCTGCCCGATTGTCCACCGTATGACTATCCGCCGCCTGTTCCGGTGAAAGATAATCGGCCGTTCCGAGCACACGTTCGTTGAACTCCCGGGTCAGATCTTCCTGGCTGTCGAAATCCTGAGCCAGTCCAAGATCCAGAATGCGAACCGTGTGGTCATCTGACAGGAAAAGGTTCCCGGGCTTAATATCCCGATGGACCAGACCTGCCTGATGCGCATATTCAAGCCCCAGTGCCGCCTGACGAATGTACTCGGCTGCAATCCGGCAGGGCAGGGGACCATCCGAGTTCACGGTGTCAAACAAATCACGTCCGCTGAGTAGTTCCATCGCCATAAAATGAACGTCCGCCTGCCCGTCCGTCCCGGCAAACACACCAAATACTCGTACAATATGAGGATGGTTCAGACGCTGAGTGATCGATGCTTCCCGCTGAAATCTTTGCAGATAAGACGCCTGATTCGTCTTTGAAAGCGGTAGTACCTTTAAGGCATGAATTTCGCCGGACTGCGCATGTTCAGCCGCATAGATTGTGCTCATCCCCCCTTTGGCGATGCGATTGAGCAACTTGTATGTTCCCAGAAAGAAGCCGCGGAACCGGCCCTGAATCAGTTTCTCTGCCTGCCACGGAGTGATGAGTTTTCGCTGAAGTAACCAGATCACGATGGCCTGCGGCGAAACGTCACCGGACACATGGCTGGTGATCGACGAAAATCGCGTCTCCACATTTTTCATCTGCTCATTCGTCAGCAGACCACTATGGGCCAGCATCTGCAGGAAGGAACTGGAGGAAAGCTGTGTGGTCATCGGAAGTCAATTACGTTCCAGGCAAATTCAGGGGACGCCGGTTCCGGCGAACCGAGACGTGTTCGTGCGAAGACTTTCGGTCAGTGCGGCCTGTGGCATGTATCATGCACAATCTTCCATCCATTCGCCAGAGAATAAAGTGCTCGAATCTGCAAAGGTTCACTCAGCGTAAGTTTGCCGAGTCAACATTGGGCGGGTACACTCACGGCCTGTCAACGCAGCGCATGAGGCGCTCCGGGTAGTCATTGAGTCCCGAACTCCTCGCTTCCCTCATCAGCGTTATGAATCCACTTTCCGACAGCCAGTCAGCTCAGCAGACGCCGGAACAGTTTGCTGAATTCCTGAGAATGCGGGTGCAGGAAGCCATTGCTGCATCGGTGCATCATGCCTCCCTGTCGCAGCAGTATATGTCGCTCTCACAGCGATTTTCTGCGCTCGCCGAACAGGCGACGTCCGGAAATTTCTCGCAGGCGTCTCAATTTCTGCCTCAACTGGAACGCGAGATTCACACGGGAACTCCGGCCACACCTGTCGCTGCTGCATTTTCTTCGACTGTAAACGACT
>JAGQQS010000460.1 GCA_020426105.1 Planctomycetaceae bacterium | reverse complement strand
AGTCAGCCCCAGCACCCATTTCATAACCGTGATCGCCTGATTCGAAGATGACGGCCTCCTTTTGGATCACTTTGATCCGGCGGAGTGATCCATCGTGCACTGTCGATAGTTCCCCAAAAATTCTGAGCTGAGGTAGACAATTGAATAAACTTCTGGTGCTGATCGCTGCCTTTCTGATTGTCTTTTTCATGATGTTCAGAGCCCTTCCCTGGTGGGGTAGTCTGTTGGTGATCACCGTGGGTGTTGTCAGTTTGAAATGGCTGGTGCCTTTTGCACTGGACTGGATTTTCAGGGCTCCGTTTCGCATGAAAGGCAAAGTTCTGTCAGGAGCGACGGTTACGATGCATGAAATCAAGACCATAGAAGCAACGCAAATATCAGACGAGTCAGAAGACGAGGACAAAACGAGCGACAGCCAGTTCAACTGGTACCTGATTGATGTCACCATTACACCACAACCTGTCAGCACGGGTTTCAGGCACTGGGAACCCGGCGAGCTGTCGCTTATCCGCAAGCCGGCAACCGCTGACACAAGGGACGGCGATCCGGCATTTCGGATTGCAAGTTGCAAAGTCTTCATGGACGAGGGCTTTGTTGATGATGATGATGGTGCCAAATACTTCGGACCGCTTCGGCTTCAGCTGCACGCAGGCATACAGCCAGGCATCCGGAACGCACAGTTTCTATATTATTTTGAACGGTTTGGTGATCTCACATTTGAAGATTGAACGGACCGTCAGGCGGGTGAGCCGAAATGGCAAAGGACATTCTCCTGAAGATTGAGGTGATGCGTGGGCGTGGTGGCACTTCCACTGTGCGGCTCATCATCTGGTTTGGCCGCTCATGATTCAGCGAGTGTTCGGTATGATCATGGCGTGTCGTACCATGGCACGCCTAAAGTGGAGCGGATTTCGCAATTAAAAGTTAATGTGTCCGCTGTCTGAATTTCGTCGTTCGGCGGAAATTTGCAGGTGCATAAATATGCAGAAGTCTGAAAAGCAAAGTCGCCAGGAAAAGCTCGGATGGACCAAAGCCGAAATTGACAAGTGTTGGTCGCCAGCGGAATCGCCGCCTCGTCTTGCGAGTGGCTCTATTCCGCGTGACGGATTCCAATTGGTTGCGACCTGCAGTCCGGAGTTTGTGATTGAATACCTTGAAACGCCGGATCTTGTACCGGTAAACGTTGATCAGTACTCGACGATGGATGCGCTGATTGCTTTCATTGCGGTCATGTCGATGCGCTACGGTCTCTACTGCCCGGAAACAGTGCGCCGAGTCTGTACATTCCTCAGGCGATACACACTCGATGAATTGAATGCGGAACTGCAGGCGGGTCGTTCGTTTGTACTTGTCCCCACATACAAGGAACCCCGATTCACCGACGAAGATTTGATTCTCGTGAACCTGCGTCAGATTTGTGGTGATCATATCTATCCTGGCTTCCTGCTGGATGTTGCGGCCGCGGTTGCCACAGTCAATGCCAGAATCCGCCGGGAAGGCGGGGCGGCGTAGACAAAACTGCTCCTCTCCTGCAAATTACTGCGGAAGTGCATTCTTCAACCCGCTTCCAAGCAGGATAAGTGGAGAAGATTGTCCAGAAGTCCACTCGAATTTTCTGTCGGTGCTGACGCATCAGGTATCCTGTAGACCCAGAATCTCTGCCAGCTTGCGAGGATTGCCGAAGGCGTTGTCAATTCCCGGCAGCAGCTTTCGCACCGAGTCTTCAAGATAGTAGCGAATCTTATCCATGTCCTGGGTTCCATAGAGCTTCATGATTTGAGAGCACAAAAACGGATCCGCATCGACGTCGTTTTCGAACAGTTGCTGAGCCAGAGTCTTTCGACCCAGTTTTTGCGACAGCCAGTAGACTGCGAGAGCCTCCGCCGGAGTCAGATAGTTCTGATATCGCAACTTTATAAGATCGACCTTCTCTTTCACTGACGGGAAATAGGCGATGATTTCCTCCTCCCTCCAGCACTTTCGGAATCAGCGAACGCCAGGAAATCTGGCCGGCAAGATGCAATGCCTTGACGTAATCGGGATCCTTTATTTTGATTCGCGCCCCCTGATGTCTGATCCCTGAAGACAAACCCCTGCAGAATCCGGCGTCTCACGGACCATATCCCGCATGATCCGCTGGATCTCATCCTGTGAAGTCACGGCAGGCCAGCGTCTCGGTCTGCGGGCACCGATTTGCTTTGCCACTTCATCCAGTTGATCTTCGGGAGGTTCCTGATGCGTGCGAACATGTCTGGCACCGATCAGGTACAACCCAAAATCTTCCGGCCTGTATCTCGTTCGGACAAAACTTGTTCTGTGCACAAATTCAGACACAAACGTGAACGGAAGGCGCGCACGGAAGGTGCGCGATGTCAAACGACAGATGTCGCAGATATTCGCCGGCGGCTTTCAGGATTCAATCGGGACGATTGTCACGCGTTCTCCAGGTGACGACGCGGCGGGTATGCCAGTGCGGATTATTTAGTTGTCCTGTCGGGAAGAAGACCCCGATCATTGTCCCATCCAGCTTCTCCAGCATTTCCGCACTGGAAAACTCAATTAGGGCGGCGTCTGGTTCTCCGTGATTGAAGAAACGGGTAAACGGAAAACTGCGAATCAGCTCCAGTGGATCACCCTGCCAATTCTCGGACGGCCGTTACACAACCATTCCTCGCACCAGGCGGCTGTCGTGGGTGCTGGGTTGCTTCAGGTAATTCAAAACCCAGAACCCTCCTTCATGAGAAATAGTGATAGCCTGTGCAGAAAGCCAGGTGTTGTCATTGCGGATCAGGGCCTCAAGGATTTCCCGCAGCGGGTCCTGTTCTACGTCTGAGATTGTCATGCATGGGTTTCCGGTTGTGGCCTTCTTGAGTTCCTGCCGGATCAGATCACCGATCCCAGCACCTGCCAGGGAAATATCCGACTGATTCCGCCCCCTTGGAAACAGAGACCGGCGCAAGGTCAAGGTGGTTCGCGGAACTTCTGAGCCATCCAGTCCTCTTTGAATCGGAACACATCCGAGCATTGCCGGTCCCGTGATAAATGGCCAGAGAATCCTAAAGAACGTGTTGTGGCGGCGAAGGAACGGCAAAGAACATTTGGAAATGAACGGTTTCCTTCAGCCCCAGTACGGTTTGAAACCACCCAGTTGGACCGAGGACATCACCCGGCATTCGTGTCGAGCGATCGCCACAGTGGTCTCAACCATCGGTCGTTAACGCTCCGTTCCAGCCACCGAGTCCTGTCACAAGGAATCCACTTTCCAATCCACCTGCCACTGCGAGGACTGTGCCTCAGCTGGAGCCACAACGGTTGCCAGGGAAGAACGATCCGCCTGCTCCGCAAACGCAACCTGCACCGCGTGTTGCCTCGGCGTCGCAGCCAACGCCTATTCTGCCAAACGAGCTGCCTGCGCCGAAGCCGCGTTCGAACGATCGGCCGACACTCCAGCTACAGGATGACGAAGATCCGGTGGAAATGGTGAGAATGGCCAGCACCGCGGAAACTGAAACGGCGCTGAAAGACCTCAAAGACATTGCAATGGACGCTTTGGGAGTCGTGGAAGATCGAATTGGCGGCCGTTTTTGATCTACCAAGTTGGGAACGGATACTGAACGACTTCAATTATAGCCGAGAGAAAATCACACCGATGCTGGAGGCATTGTGGGATGGACGTTTCGACGAAGCGCGGACATTGTTCGGCCAGATGTCCGGGGTTTCAGAGGCTGCTGCAACTGGAACAGTACGTGATCTCTTTCATGGCATCACGAAGCTCGAATTGGCACACGTGGCGAACGAGCTCGGCGTGGCAATCGGCAACAATGCCTCGGCCGAAGAGATTCAAGGACTTCTGGACAAGACGCGAGCTTTGACCGTTGCATATAAGCTTGCACTGGGCAACGGCGATGCCGAGTACGATTACGTCTGGCGGAGCACGCGCGGATCGGACGAGATGCTCTTTGGACCGAAGTTCGATGCACTCGACGATATCAAAGATGCCATCGCGGCCAGAGATCATGTGGACCGCCATGCTGATGGCAGCGACGGCTCGCGCGGCCCTCGGACATTCACAGTCGGTCCCGGCTCAGGCTACGTGCTGTTCGATCCAGAGATTGCACCTGGCGCCATCTTCTGGCTCGGCCAGAGGTACACTCACATCGACCTTCAGGACCAGAAAGTCGCGGTTGACCGGCTCCCTTCATTGCAGCGCGCAGGTGACTTTTCAGGTCGCGAGGTGTCAGGTCGCGAGGTGCAACGGATGGCACTGAAACGGAGTCGACCACCAACGAAGAAAACCCTGAAATCCCCGGCAAAAATGCAGGGAAATCAGGGTTTCATGAGCGGAGAGACAGGGATTCGAAC
>JAGQQS010000459.1 GCA_020426105.1 Planctomycetaceae bacterium | reverse complement strand
CGGGTAAGCCGGGATAATAGATCAGCTCATAAGCTGCCGATAATCCGGTTTTATGCTTCAATGCGTCTTCAGACGTTCACCGGATTTATGGATGTTCTCGCCCGGCTGATGGCCTGGCCGATCGACGCTGAATCACCTCACCGGAAAATGAGTGACTCGTCGCTCTGCATTCGATTCCAGTACGGAATCCATTGCAATCTGCCGGAGGGCGACGCAGAATGTAGTCTGTTATACAGAACTTTGATCTGCGTCGATTTTATTAAAAACAAAACCGAGCGCAGCTGGATACGAATGCTC
Source organism: Planctomycetaceae bacterium (assembly GCA_020426105.1). Taxonomy (GTDB): domain Bacteria; phylum Planctomycetota; class Planctomycetia; order Planctomycetales; family Planctomycetaceae; genus SXXK01. The sequence continues at coordinate 1,745 of JAGQQS010000459.1, read as the reverse complement.
CCCTCCCGGTGCTGCAGACGATTGACTGAATTTTCTCGCGGCAGCTGAATATTTCCCTGCTCAGGACTCACAAGAAATCATCATTTGCCATGGGCCGCATTCGCGTCGTGTTTTCAATTGGAGCGATGCATGGCGGTGGCTCAGAACGACAATTGCTGCTGTTACTGCGACATCTGGATCGGCAGCTCTTCGAGCCCTTTCTCTACCTGGTTTACAAATCCGGTCCGTTACTGGAGCAAGTACCGGATGATGTCCCTGTCACCTCGTTCGATACGCGTGTGACCTCATCGCGGTTGTATCTGCCGGGATTGATGCATTCCCGGCGAGTGCGTGACTACGCCCGATTTCTGAGTGAGATCGGTGCGGATCTCAGCTACGATCGGACGTTCCTGATGACGCTGATTACCGCTGCCGGTGCACAGCGCGTCGGCGTGCCAAATGTGTCCACGATCGTGACGGATCCTGAGACTGGATTCTCACCTGTTGCCGGACGCTTTCAGTGGTTCAAGCGCAGAATGCTGCATCGGCTGTACAACGATTCAACGCAGGTGCTGGCGGTATCGGATGGGGCGCGAGAGTCAGCCATTCGATTTTACGGGATTAAGCCCGATCAAATTGCAACTCACCTGAACGGAGTCGATGTCGATTTGATTCAGGAGCGGGCAAAGCAGCCGATTGACAATTTGTGGTGGAACAGTGACCCGCGGTCGAGTTCTGTGGAGCGAGTGTTTCGGATTGTGACGGCCGGGCGACTGAACGAGCAAAAGGGCTTCCATCTGCTGGTTGATGCCATGTCGGCACTTCAAACACGGCACCGCGAGATCGAGTTCCGGCTGGCAATCCTGGGCGACGGTCCACGCCGGGCACAACTGGAGCAACAGGTTCGCGATCTCAGGCTGAGCGAGACCGTGCAGTTGCCGGGATTTCAGGACAATGCGATCGCATGGTATCGCTCAGCAGACACCTTTGTGTTGCCATCTCTGGTTGAGGGGATGCCAAATGTATTGCTGGAAGCGATGGCCTGTGGTACTCCGGTGATTTCTGCGGACTGCCGTTCCGGTCCATCGCAGATTCTGGAGGGGGGGCGCTATGGGCAGCTGGTTCCCGTGGGCAACAGCGACGCACTTCGCGCCGCGATCGAAACGGCCCTTCTGAATCCAGCGGCGACATTGGAGATGGCGACGGAAGCGCGATGCCACATCGCAGAAAACTGGTCTGCACAGTCCGCCGCCAGGCGACTGGAGCAGGTATTTATGCATTGCTTAAACCGGGAACTGAATTCATGACCATGACTCACGCGCGCCAGCCCTCTTTGGTCAAATCACTGATGATGCTTGGCGCGATCATCGGGACAGGTTTAATTGCCATCGCAGTGACACAGGACCGGAACGCCGTGGAGAAAATCGTCACGGCCCTGGTGATGCCGAGCGGACTGCTGTGGGTCCTGATGTTGGCGTTATCGCTGCAGCTTTGGATGCTAAAAAAAATAAACGCCTCAGGACGAACGGGCGCCATGGCTGCGACAGCATGCTGGCTGCTGTATTCGGCTGCCGGAAATGGATTTATTGCTGATCAGGTAAGTCGGAGTCTGGAAACTCAATACTTCAGTATTGACCCGCTGAAGGAAGAGCCTGTCGATGTGGTGATTGTCCTGGGAGGTGGTTGCGGATTAGGCGCGAACGGTCGACTTCAGGGCAATGTATCGGGGGACCGCATGATTCTGGCGGCTCAGCTCTATCATCAGA
>JAGQQS010000458.1 GCA_020426105.1 Planctomycetaceae bacterium | reverse complement strand
TTGTTGTCAAAGTTTACCATGCTGGAAGCTATTTCACCGCTTTACTGATGGCTTTGCTGAGATCTTCGAGTCCTTTTTCTACGCTGTCCAGGTGCATGCCGAGCGTGTTGTGATCGTACGTTGTCGTTTCACCCTCCCACCAACCGTGGTCGTAATATTCAGTTATAGTCTTTTCTGTGTCCGGGCCAAACTGGCAGTGGGCGGACGCGGCAGCGTGTTTCAGATAGTCAGCGGCCATCGCAAGGTCGCGACCAGCGTCTGCCTCTTCATTGGCACCCCATGATTCCTTTGCTTTATAGAAATGCCACTCACCTAAAGCTGAAGCTGCTTTGACAAGTGCAGCATTCATTCGTCCCGCCGCGATGGTATCTCCTGCACGCAACTGACTTGCCACGGTCGCCAGATCTTTTGCGGCCGTGGTCAACTTTTCTTTCGTGATGGGCATGGCATGACTTGCCGCGAGGTTCAGCCAACTGACAGCTTTATCGATCTGAATCGCCGCTGACTTCTCTTCGTCACGGCGGTAGTGATACTGAATCGCGTTCAGCGAAGACAATGGCTCAAATCTCAATGGGATCCAGAAATCCTCATCGATAATCAGCCATCCCGGAGATTCGGCAGGCTTTTCGATCTTCTTTTTGTCGGCCCCCACCGCGGGCATAGCCATCAGCGCCACGAGCGTACAGCATACGATCTTTTTCATCTTCTTTGCTCCTTCAAGCAACTAAGGGAAACTGCCGGAGTCGATCACAATTCGACATTCGGCGAACGACGGTGGCAAACGCAATTTGCATTCCACAGGAGCGAATACATAAAGTCGTATACATGATGGGAAACGGCGACTCGCAACTTCCTGGAGCTGGCTGTTTTCACGATGCGATCCGAGACAATGCGAATCTGTCAGGAACCGACTGCAACAAACCAATGCGGCAAGAGTGGCAATCGGTCAGTCCTCGAGGATCAATTCCGTCGCGATGGGAAATTGCCGACCACTTTTTTGGCGATGCGCGTGTCTCGATCTTTCGAACTGACTAAGAACGCCGGACAAAAAACGTTCGCGGTCACGCAGGTTTTGTGAAGGATGCAAATCGGCAGAGAGTACATCAGCAAGATACTCAGGCGTCGCTTGAAAACCGCTGTGATCTGATTGCCACAAAAGGTTGCGACGAATTCGAGCACGTTGAGAGTCACCGTAAACACCGTATGAACCGACGCCGGGTTGCTTGAATGCCCGCCTTGGTGTCATTCCAAACGGATGTGAAACTGACACGGTGTCACAGATCTGTTCTGTTCGGTTCTTTGAGTGTTTGCCCATGCGCATCAACATTTCGGCTGTCGGAAAACTTCAGCGGAGCACAGCGTCACGATCACGAAATTCTGGCGACTTCGTAAATGTAGATAACCGAGCCTAATGATAGTCGATCCTGATGATCAGTTTTCTATCGGTCATGATCAAGCGAGCTCGGCCTGATTCGTGGGGCGACAACGCGGGTGGTAACATTTGAAAGTGAGTCTGCAACGTGCCAGATCAACCTGCGATGTAGCAGGCCGTGCATTAATCAATCCCCGGATCCAGTTCCAGAGCTTTTTCACGATCCGCCTTCGCTTTGGTGTAATCTCCGGCAGCCGCGTAAGCTCGGCTACGCATCAGGTAAGCCTTGGCAAATTGAGGATTCAGTTTGATCGCCATGTCGAAATCTTCGATCGCAGCATTTGTGTTGTTCGCGTGCGCAAGGATATCAAAACCTCGAGCATAGTAGGCGTCCGGGTTCTTCGGGTCATCTTTCACTGCTTTATCAAATGCCGCGACCGCTTCCTTCCGAAGATTTGGATCAACCTGAGTCATCTTGCTGTAGTCATTGGCATCGGACGCTTCGACTGCGTGCAATTCATGCGCAGCAGTCACGTATTCTTTCCCACGCGCAATATCATTGTCCGACTTTGCTTCAGGAGTTGATGGCCGTGAACAGCCTGAGATGACAACCAGCAACAGCAGGTACCGGGGCAATGTCAACATGTCGATATTCCTTGATGAGCGTTAGCCGTTGAATCCCAGAATGAATCCACACGTGTTATTGATAGCTGATTGGGCGACGGCTGTGCAGAGGTCTGTATGTTCGCAAAATTTTTTATCAGGCATTGATCCAATCGCGGGCTTTTTCGATGTCGGTATGGTCAAAGTATTTGATGTGAGCAGTGGTAAATGGACGGCAGAACATGGCCATGCCTTTCTCCCATTTTGTTTCACCAACAATCGCCAGCCGCTCGATATGATTGAAATGCTTGAGGTCAAACTTGAAGTCCTCCCACATCGCACCAGCACTCCAGCCATGGAAATCGTGCATGATGAATAAGACGCGAACCTTGCCGAACTCCTTGATCTTCGCTTCGGTCGCCGGAACAAACGTCTCATAGGACTCTTTTGTCAACTTACCTTTGACCTGCACTTCGATTACATTACCTTTGGCGATTTCAACAATTTCGAATGACATCTTTTTGACCTTTCAAGACGCGCATGTGCGAACAACCCAGGCCAGACGAGCCTGTGGGTGTGATTCGTTCAAACGTCATGTCCGGCACGCATGTCTTGTGCCAAATCTCCCAAGGAATGCTGCAAGTGCGTTCTTGGGGCGTGGAAGACTGCTCTGCGGGCGATACACGAGTTTTGGCAGCCAATTGCTCTGATCGCCGCCCGACCGACCCTGGTAACTCAGCAGCCAACATGGAAATCCATCGATCAACACATATCACAACCAAGATTAACGAACCGACTTCTGTTACTTGGTATTCGATTGTTGTTTGGATTTTCATTCCGGTACGGTACTTGCCCTGTTTATATCCTGTTTCATGTGTCACTCATGCTCGTCGTGCTGATAAATTGCGTCTCGAAATGGATGTTCAGGAGTATTGAGACCGTTCCCTGTTTTGCAAAAGGAACAATTCGATGACAGCTGCTCATTCGGACGCCCTGGTGCTGTTCGGTGTGACTGGTGATCTCGCACACAAATTGATATTCCCGGCGCTGTATGCATTGGCCAAACGGGATGCTTTAAAAGTTCCCGTCATCGGAGTTGCCGCGCCGGACTGGCCGATGGCACAACTGCATGCTCGCGTCACGGACAGCATCACCCGGGCTGGCGGAATCGACGACAAGCAGGCTTTTCAAAATTTGCTGTCGTTGCTGATCTACGTGAGCGGCGATTACAACAATTCCGAGACCTTCAATAAGCTGAAAGAAGCACTGGGCAAATCCAGGCGTCCCGCACATTACCTTGCGATTCCGCCCTCGCTGTTTGAGACCGTCATCAAAGGGCTCGGTGCGGCAGGTCTGGCAGAGGACGCACGTGTGATTGTTGAGAAGCCGTTTGGACGCGACCTTTCATCAGCCAAAGATCTCAATCGCATTGCGACGTCGGTTTTTCCAGAACACGCGATCTTTCGCATTGATCACTTCCTTGGCAAAGAGGCGATCATGAATATCCTCTATTTTCGCTTTGCCAATACGTTTCTGGAACCGATCTGGAACCGAAATTATGTGGCGAGCGTGCAGATTACGCTTGCTGAAAACTTCGGTGTGGAGAACCGTGGGGCATTCTATGAGACTGCCGGTTGTCTGCGCGATGTTATCCAGAATCATTTGTTTCAGGTCGTCGCGTTACTGGCCATGGAACCGCCCTCCGGACGCCACTACGAAGCTGTGCATGTCGAGAAAGCGAAAGTCTTTCAGGCCATGCGACCACTGGCACCCGACGATCTTGTTCGCGGTCAGTATGCCGGCTATCGACAAGAGGCGAACGTGGCACAGGATTCCGATGTGGAGACATATTGCGCACTGCGATTATTTATTGATTCGTGGCGATGGAATGGCGTGCCGTGGTACTTACGATCCGGGAAATGCCTCGCAGAAACCGGCCACGAAATCCTCGTCGAGTTGAAGCCGCCACCTCAGCCGCTGTTTGCTGATTCCGCACCGACGACCGGCCGAGCAAATTATCTGCGGTTCCGCATTTCACCGAAGTCAGCCGTTGCGCTGGCCGCGCGGGTAAAACGCAAGGGGAAAGAATTCATCGGTGACCAGCAGGAGTTGTTTCTGATTGAAGAAGAACCCGGCGAGGAATCGCCGTACGAACGACTTCTCAGCGACGCCATGGCCGGTGACGGAGCACTCTTCTCCCATGAAAATGCAATCGAAGCGGCGTGGGAAGTGGTGGAGCCCGTTCTGAAAGTACATCACCCGGTGCACACTTATCAACGCGGAAGCTGGGGCCCAAAAGAGGCGGATGTTTTAATCGCTGCGGACGGCACGTGGCACAACCCAATGCCGGAGAAATCGACATCATGACCAGCGACAACAAAAGCTCCGCGGTTGAACAAGCGGAAAGTGCCGCCAACGAGCCCGATGAAGGTTACGACAAAGCCCTGACGCTGCTCAACAAGTGCGTCACGCCGGACGGTTTTGTGGCCAGCGTCAGCCATCGCGACAACTACCATCGAATCTGGGGACGCGATGGCGTCATTATGTCGCTGGCAGCTTTGATCTCCGGAGACAACCATTTGATTGAGGCTGCGCGACGAACGTTAGAGACGCTGGCAAGGCATCAGGGGCCCCACGGTGAAATACCATGCAACGTGGATACCACCGCGGATTACATCAGTTACGGCGGGACCACGGGGCGTGTTGATACAGACCTTTGGTTTATCATTGGCTGCGGCGAATACTGGATGGCAACCGGCGACGAAAATTTTTTGGATACGTTGCTGCCCAGGATTGAAAAGGTCCGTTTCCTGTTGGGGGCATGGGAAATGAACAATCGCGGACTCATCTATGTACCGCTGGCGGGCGATTGGGCGGATGAATATCTTCAAAATGGCTATGTGCTTTACGACCAGTTGCTGTATCTGCAGGCACAACGCACGTTGAGTTGCATACATACCGCTGTGCACGGATCGACTGACCATCGTCTCAACGAGAAAATCAGCCGGCTGCGACACCTGATCCGCACGAATTACTGGTTCGATGAATCGGAAGATGCACGCCATGATGTTTATCATGACGTGCTCTATAAGCAGGGCCGCGAGGCTGCGAACGCTCACTGCTCCGGAAAGCACTGGATGCCCTTCTTTTCTCCGGCTGGGTACGGCTATCGATTTGACGCCTTCGCGAATGTCCTCGCATCGCTGTTTGATGTTGCAGACGAAGCACAATCCGGCAGTGTCGATGATTATATCGCGCGAGAACTCGTCAATGATGAGCTGCCACTGCTGCCGGCTTTCCATCCGGTGATCATGCCCGTGGATCAGGACTGGGAAGAACTGCACGTCATGTTTTCCTATACGTTCAAGAACAACCCGTATGAATATCACAACGGTGGTCTGTGGCCGATGATCACCGGCTTTTACGTCGCTGATCTTGCACGACGGCAGAAAACATTGCTTGCCAAAACACATCTGCAGGCGATTCATCGCGCTAATGCTTTGGTTATGGATGATCAAGCGTGGGGGTTTCCGGAATTCGTGCATGGTCAAAAATTGACTCCCGGTGGAACGCGCTCTCAGGGCTGGAGCGCAGCCGCTGCAATCATCGGCCATCATGCAGTCAACGGAGAAAATGTTTTCAGGATCCACGAAGAGGAGGTGTACAATGAATGAATTTCGACTTGAGTCCGATTCGCTGGGCGAAGTTCGCGTTCCCTGCAATGTTCATTACGGAGCACAGACACAACGTGCGGCTGACAACTTTAAAATCTCAGGCATTCGTTTCTCGAGACGGTTCATAAAAATGCTGGGCCTGGTCAAGGCTGCGGCGGCTGAGGTCAATCAGGAGCTCGGGATTATCAGAAACGACTATGCTGATGCGATCAGCACTGCTGCCCGGGAAGTCGCTGCCGGCCAATGGGATCACGAATTTATACTCGATATTTTTCAGACAGGGTCCGGCACATCGACAAACATGAATGCCAATGAAGTGATTGCCAGCCGCGCAAACGAACTCATGGGCGGTAAGAAAGGTGATGTCAAACCAATCCAACCGATTGAGCATGTCAACCGATGTCAGTCCTCCAATGATGTGATTCCGACGGCGATTCACTTGTCTGTACTGGAAGCCTTAGCGCAGGAGTTGCTGCCGGCGGTTGACCAATTGGCCTCAGGGCTGGAAGCAAAAGCGGTAGAATTCAGCGATGTGTTAAAGGTCGGCCGGACGCATTTGCAGGATGCTGTTCCGATGCTGCTTGGTCAGGAATTTGGCGGATGGGCCGCTCAATTGCGGCATGGCCTTGAACGCATCCAGACGGCTCGGGTCCAGCTCCTCGAACTCCCGCTTGGCGGTACCGCCATTGGAACGGGCCTGAATGCACATCCTGAGTTTGGCTTGCGTATCTGTCAGTTATTGGCGAAGACGGCGGTGCCGGAAGTGCGTCCGGCAGACAATCTTTTTGAGTCGATCAGTGCGCGCGACGCTGTCGTTGCCTCCTCAGCCGCTTTAAAAACCCTTGCCGTGAGCTTAATAAAAATCGCGGGTGACGTTCGATTGCTTTCGTGCGGGCCGCGAACGGGTCTCGCCGAAATCTCAATCCCCGAATTGCAGCCGGGCAGTTCGATCATGCCCGGCAAAGTGAATCCAGTCATGCCCGAAATGATGGTCCAGGTCTGTGCTCAGGTAATCGGAAATGATGCGGCGGTGACTCTGGGAGGCGTTATGGGGCAACTGGATCTGAACGTGATGATGCCGCTGATGGCGCACAATCTGTTGCAGTCGATTGAAATCCTCGCGGCCGCCAGCCGTGCCTTTGACGAGAAATGCGTTTCACACGGACCTGAGATGCCGGGCAACCCAGACAACGTACGCGGAATCGCAGCGAATCGGGAGCGGTGTCGACAGCTGGTGGAGTCCAGTCTGATGCCGGTCACGGCCCTCGTGCCGAAGCTTGGCTACCAGCGAGCTGCGAAGATCGCTTCCGAATCACTTCGAACCGGCAAGACGATCCGAGAAGTTGTGCTGGAAGATCATCTGATTTCAGCGACCGAACTTGATTCACTCCTTGACTTAACCAGCATGGCTTATCCAACGGCAGTTCACGAAGTCTCCGCGACCGCAATCGATCGCTGGCGCGACGACGGTGGCCACCAGATCGTTTGAATTGCGGAAGCAGCGACGGACATACTGGGAAAAGTGGCAGTAGACATCCTTGCCGCTGATTCGCGCACGAGCCTGTCCGGCAGGCTTGTGGAAAGAGTACTTCGGTGGTCTCCGTGACATTGCGGTTCCCTGGAAAAGGGGTAGGGAAACGGGTAGCAACCTCGTTTCACGCCGCACGGTCAGAAGACTGGTTTCTTCTAAAGTGAAGAACGGCAACGACTTAAACAAGTCGGGGCGACAGGACGGCAATAGAATTTTTTGCTTGCGACGTGCGATTAATGTCATCGCCGTTAGCTCTTTCAGTCACGGCACTTGCGGCGACCTCTGGATGATTTTCTATCGCAGGCGGGCCTGTGACATTACGAAAGTCACCGGAGTCATTTCCATCGCTTCATCAAGTGCTTGGACACGAGCAGAATTGGTTGTCGCGCCGTTTGATTCAACATCACCGAAGGCATCGCAGCGTTGGTTACGTCAGGGGGTTCCAGCGCCGGGAACATCGACGTCGACAACTTGGAAGCTCGCACTCGGACTTCGCTGGATCTCCGCCGGATCGTGAGACGCTGAAGTACTGATGAAGAGGTGTCTCCGCTCGGGCCCGCCCAGCATCACCGCATAGGCATGGGTGTCGACCTTGATCCGATCCGTGATCCCCCCACCTTCGCGGACTCGAACCACACTGTCCGCGCCTTCCGGGTTCGCGCACCACACAGCTCCCTCGGCATCAAGACAGATACCGTCAGGGCCCACGGACGTAGGTAACTGTGCCCAGACCCGCCGGTTGCTGAGAGAGCCGTCCTCATGAATGTCAAATGCCGTGAGGCGATGGCCAAGGGTCTCACCAACGATGAGCGTATTTCCGTCGGGGGTGATCACCATGCCGTTCGGAAAGAAGAGTTTGTCGGCGACTACGGACGCTCGACCATCAGGGGTGACGAGTACAACGACACATGTTTCGACGGGCTTCGCCGCCGGATCGACGAAGTTGTAGCCGATGTCACCTACATAGAGACGGCTTTGGGCGTCGACAATACCATCGCTCAGGCAAAACGTCGTGAGGCTGCTGATGTCGGCGATCTGTTCCAGTTTGCCAGCGGTCTGGCGGTAGATCTTGCGCTGAAACGCGTCACCAACCACGATTGTTCCCTCGGGAGTGAGTCCGAAGGCATTGGGGATGAACGGTAGTTCGAGTTCTGTTACGACCGACCCTGTAATATCTACCGTCTTAATTCGCTTGTCATGGATGTCGAGGAACCACAGTTTCTCGTTGTGCCAGCGAGGGCTCTCCGTAAACTTCAGGCCAGTGGTTGCATCGGCCAGCGTTTTCACTTGATTCATCATTCTGCACTTTCTGTGTCGGGATTTGGGTCTGTCGGAATTGTTGTACTTACGTGGTGGCACGATTGACGAATGCCAGTGTCATGTCGGTGATCGCCCGAGTCACATGCCCGTTGCCGGTGAGGTCATTGCAGAGGAGAAGGTCTCCGGGATGGAATCGTCTCGCTTCGCCATCGCTGGTGACCACTTCTCCCTCGCCCGAAAGGACAATCACGATATAGGGATGAGGGGCATTGTGGGTGGGTGCTTCTGTGCCAGCGGGGAACGCGATCACGCTCATGGTGGTGACCACCCCGAGATCGCTCATTTGCCCCGTGGGATTTGGCGGTGGTCCGACCGCAAGCTCACGCTGCGGGATGTCCTGGACGGTGAAGTGTGTCTCACCGTGCTGATCCGTATGGATCATGGGAAATTTCATGGTCGCTTTCCTTTTTTATCTGGCAAGTTACTCGAAGTGCCTCAGAACTCAGCTTCAATTCCTTTGGCCATGGCCACCTCGTAGATCGTATCAAATGCCGCTGCAGTGAATGAGTTCGGAATTGGCATCGCAGACTCGGTTATTCTCGTTGATCACCGCATAGCAATGATCGCTGACCTGATGGATCTTCATCAGCGTCGTCTCCAAAATGAATCATCGTTGGTGTTGTGCGTAGGGACCGGCTTCGGAAACGATTACACCGTTTCTCTTCACGTATTCATCCCACAATCCCAGCAGGGCCTTTCGTTTGTCCGGGTGCTTCGCGGAAAGGTCATTCAACTCGGCGGGGTCATCACGGAGATTGAACAGTTGCCAATCGCCAGTGCCGCCTGCACCCTTCAACAGGTACAGGAGCTTCCAGTCACCCTGCCGGATTGCCCGGTTGCCGAACAACTCCCATCCCAGCCAGTCCGAATCTGTGCGAGTGGATGCCATCCGTTCGGTAAGAAGCGGCCACATCGACTTCCCTTGTGGCGGTGCGACCGTGCTTCCTTGTTTTTTTGCTGGATGTTCGACGCCTGCCGACTCCAGGAATGTCGGCACGAAATCCATGACGTGCAGTACGGAGTGACTAATTGTCCCCGCGTGTTTGACGCCGGGCCCGCTCACGATCAGGGGCGCACGAATGCCTCCCTCAGTGACGACCCCTTTGAACAAGCGAAACGGTACGCTGCTAATCTGCGCCCAAGCTGGACCGTACTCAACGGCAGAACGTGGTTGCCCCCAGTTCTCGATACGATTGTCGAAGGTCGTATCGAACCAGTCTTTTGCTGTCGGGGCGAGTTTGCTCACCAGTTCGGCCATGTCCTCGCCGGCCGCCCCGTTGTCAGAGATGAACACGAGCAACGTGTTGTCGTATTTGCCAGTCTTCTTCAAGTGGTCGATTAACCGGCCGATTTGGTCATCCATATACTCGATCATGGCCGCGTAGAGCTCCATCTTCCGGGCGGCTTGCCGTCGCTGCTCGTCGGTCAGCTTTTGCCACGCCGGGATATTCGGCAGCCGCGGGAACGTGACCACATCCTGCCCGACAATCCCCAGCTTCTTCTGCCGGGCCAGACGTTCTTCCCGGATGGCGTCGTACCCCTTGTTGTACCTGCCCTTGTACTTGTCGCGCCACTCGGCTGGCACAGCCAACGGGCCGTGCGGGGCCTGATAGCCGAGATAGGCGAAGAAGGGTCTGCCATCGCTAACGTTCTCGTCGATGCTCTGGATGATGAAGTCGGTGAAGTACTTTGACGAGTAGTAGTCGGCCGGTAGTTCCTTGACCTTCGCCCCATTGCGAGTGAAGGTCACCGTAGGTTCCGAAGGAAGCAGTCCCAGCATGTCGGACCAGTGGCTACCGGCACCTTGCAATAGCGCAAAGTCCCGCTCGAACCCTCGTTTCGCCGGCCATTGGTCGGGTTCCTCACCCAGGTGCCACTTGGCGGCCATGTACGTGTGGTAGCCAGCCTCACGCAGGAGCGAGGCGACAGTGACAACGCGAGTGTTCAGATGCCCTTCGTAGCCCACGTTCCCGCGTTGCGTAGGGCCGGTCCACTCGGCCATGTTGCCGATCCCGGCGATATGGCTGTCCGTCCCAGTCAGGAGCATTGAGCGAGAAGGCGAGCAACTGGGGGCCACGTAGAAGTTGGTTCCTCGCAGCCCTCGCGCCGCAATTGCGTCGAGGTTCGGCGTGTTGATCTCGCCGCCAAAACAGTCGAGATCGGAGTAGCCCATGTCGTCGGCGACGATGAGCAGGATGTTGGGCGTTTGCGTTTGCCGGGCAGCCGCTTGGCACGTCGCTTCGCGAAAACCAATAAGCGTTGTTAGAATCAAACATGCAAACGCCACCGAAGCACGTAACATGATCCCGATCCTCGGCTTGTGGCCGCTGAAATGAAATGGCAATCAATCAACAATCAAGTGTCGCCCCAGTGACTTTGGGCCGCTATCGAAATTCCGCAAAGCATGAAGAATTCAAAA
>JAGQQS010000457.1 GCA_020426105.1 Planctomycetaceae bacterium | reverse complement strand
GCTGGGCGCGAATCGTGCTGCTGCTCCTGGGGGCCGGTCTGATTGCAGCCGGAATCCTGCAACGGAGATTTGGCCGTGTCTATGTGGCCGTGTCGATTTTGGTGGCCAACAGCTTCGTGCTGTTTTTGTGCTGTGAACTGGGAGCGATGGTCATCAATCGCGTAACGTCGGCCGTCGCCGTTGATACGGCAAATGCACTCCTGAACGAAGTGGAAAAAACCAGTGTCAGCCAGGAGATGTATGTCGGCTGGCGTGGACAGCCGTTTCAGGGGGATTACCTGACAATCGGAGCCGATGGACTGCGAAAGACTCCGCCGATTGCTGCGACGGATCGCGTACCGCTGCAGGTATTCGCATTTGGAGGATCCACCTTGTGGGGAGAAGGAGCAACTGATGCTGAAACGATACCGGCATGGCTCCAGCAACTGCTGACTGAGCAGTCTGATTACCCGATTCAGCTGACGAATTTTGGCCAGCGCGGCTGGGTTTCAACACAGGGACTTGTTCAGTTGATTCTGGAAATTCGCGCTGGCCACATTCCTGACCTGGTTGTGTTTTACGACGGCTACAATGAGATCACAGCCGCCCACTCGACGCAGCAAATCGGCGTTCCCGAAAATTTTTGGGATTTGCGTAACATTGATGTCATGCAGCGTGCTGCAGGGAAAGTTGCCAAAGGCACGGAACTCGGACGCCTGTTGCTGAAGAGGCCTCCCCGCCCGGTTTTCCAGATCGATGTCATCTCGACGTCACAGAAAATCGTTAATAACTATCTGGCAGTGCTGGATCTGACAAAATCTCTGGGCCGCCAGTATGGATTCGATGTGCTGTTTTACTGGCAACCGCAATTGCTCACGGAAGCCAAAGAACTGACACCGGCGGAAGCGGAATTAATGAATCATCCCTGGCTTCCCGAACCCGTGAAAAAACTGGTTCCGCTTGTCTATTCGGCAATCAGCAAAGCGGCGGCAACTCAAACAGGTCTCTATGACATCCATGACTGTTTTGCCGGCCAGACTGAACAACTCTACTTCGATCCGTGTCATATCACAGGGACCGGGAACCAGATGGTCGCAGAATCGATGCTGACACACGGAATGCTGAATGCTGTGCGGCTGAAACTGCAGCAGCGAAAGAAGGATGATTAAAACGCGCTCGCTCCCCGGCCGACTTCGCTCCCGTTTTCTGCTGTCGATGTCGGGCTGGTTGTCGTTGTCGATGATCCGTAAAGAACTTATGCAGATCTGCTGTCGATGCTGTCAGCAGCGTTTCCCGGCCGGCGTGTTCAGAAATATCGCCGGAAATGCCGCCATTGCGAATTGACGACGAAATAAAATCATTATCAAGGAGTGTCCCCGTTATTGTCTCCCGTTAATTGTCATGCTGATTTCGTGCCTCAGGGGTCAGGCAGAATTTCTTCATATCCGTCAGCTCCGGAACAGTTGACGCAGTCTCAATTTGTGTGTGTGATACGAAGCGGTCGGTTTTCGTCGGAAGATTATGTGTTTCGTTCCGGAAGGTTGGGACTCGCGGCAGCAGACTTGTTTTAACCGGAACGGTCCATCGTGGCGGGATGTGAGCGCGTGACGCCGTTGATCCTGCCGAAGAAATTAGTTCTGTAAACACGCTTCAGCTTCCTGACATGCCGCGTTGAGCTCTGTTCCGCGAGTGATATACAACATGTCTGCAAAGAAGGAACTAATTATGAACCGTTTCCCTTACGCAATCGGACTGGTCCTGGTCTGTATGGGTTCCGGCGCAAACGCGCAGGTTTCGGCTCCTCAATTGGAAAAGCTTCACTATGAGCTTGAGGAACTTCGGGCTCAAATTGAGTTTCTTGAATTAATGAACGCCAGGCAGGAACTGCAAAGTGAAGCAGAACAGGCGAAAATGGAACAGTACCTGAACCAGTCCAAGGCACAGATCGTACACATGCAGAAGGATTTCCATGAACGGATCGAAACGATGGAATCGCATGTGCGTGGTGCCGTTTCCGAGCTTAAACGTCTGGATGCTGTTAATCGACATTTGCGACTTCGACTGCAGGATGAACGGGACGTTGAGATTGATCAGGAGGTCGATGGCCGGATTGTTAGTCTGGCGCACAATCTGAAGACGGTTGAAATCGATCTGGGCCACGCCGATGCCGCCTTCGTGGGGCTGCAACTGGACGTGCTATTCGCTTATGAACTTATTGGCCAGCATCCGTCAGACGCCGAAACTGCGTTATCACTGCTATTGCAGGACAGATGCCGCATCGAAGTGATCAGGATTGATTCGGCGAATCGTTCCCTGGCGAAAATTCTGCCAGGGTCGAATCCACGAAGCCTGCAGGTTGGAGCTGCCGTTGCCAGTCCGCTTTGGGAGCGTCGGCAACGACACAGGGTTGTCATTCTGGAAGACATCGACAACGAAGATCTGATCCGGCAAGCACTCTGGGAGGCAGGTTTGGAAACTCATAAACTTACAAACGAGTCACGCATTTCGGAATTGATTGACGGCCAGACGCAATATGTCGTCGTGGCAGGCTTCGATCGTTTCTCTGTGAGAGACGATTCAGACTTGTCAAAGAACTACTGGAGTAGCCTGACTTTGGCAAGGGAATTTGCCATTCCGGTTCTCACGGCGAAGCGATTGCTGATGCGGCATCCGATCCCCGAACCCGGCACCGATGCGGCAACTCAAATGTTGGATCGATTTCAGCAGCGGCGTGAGGAAATGCCCGCAAAACTGGCCGCGGAAGGTGAACCTGAAGATCACGGTGAGGCATCGACCGTGAAGCCGGCAACGCCGGAGTTAGAGCCCGAAGTTAACACATCCGATGATCCATTCGGGAGCGATTGAGTCACTCAATCAGACTCCGCAGGCTCGGAGGTTGTGTCAGGGGGCGTAGTTGATAAGAATCGCTGGATTGACATCCGCGAGGTAACAAATGACGATGCCTTCGCCGCCTCGATCTGCAGCATGAGTTTCATGTCTGGTCGCATTGTCTGGAAATACATACATGAAATACTCATTCTCATGCTTACTCCTGTTCATGATTTCCTCCAGTTTGTTGGGGCAGGTGCCGACGGAAATCCCGTTGCGGACACCGGAGTCGGTCGGTATGGATTCGGCTCGACTGAACAGGATCGACGAAATTGTCAGTGATGGACTGAAGCAGGAGAAAATGCCTGGCTGTGTGGTGCTCATCGGCCGCCGCGAAGGCATCGTGTTTCGTCGCGCTTACGGATTTCGACAACTGCAGCCTGTGAAGGCGGAGATGACGACGGATACGGTTTTCGATTTGGCGTCACTCACGAAGCCGATCGCGACGGCGACAAGTATTATGGTGCTGGTACAGCAGGTAAAGCTGGATCTAAATGCCACAGTGGCTGCGTATCTGCCTGAGTTTGCTCAAAACGGCAAAGACACAATCACGTTGCGTCATCTGCTGACGCACACCGGCGGACTGATTCCTGATAACCCGATCGAGGACTATGCCGATGGTGCGGCTGGTGCAATTTCCAAAATTTATGAGCTCAAGCCCACCGCCGCCCCGGGGGAAAGTTTCGATTACAGTGACGTCGGTTTTATCGTCCTGGGGCAAATCGTAAAGGCTGTCAGTGGCAAGGACGTGCACGAGTTTTCGCAGGAACATATTTTCAAGCCACTGAATATGGCGGAAACCGGTTTTCTGCCGCACGATGCTATTAAACTTCGCGCGGCCGTGACACAGGAGCGAGACGGACACTGGATGCAGGGCGAAGTACACGATCCTCGTGCGTTTGCGATGGGCGGGATCGCCGGTCATGCAGGCTTGTTTTCGACTGCTGATGATCTGGCACGATATGCCACAATGATGCTGGGAAGCGGCAGGCTGGAAAACGTGCAGATCCTGAATGAAGCGACCTTCAAACTCATGACAACATCGGTTGAAATCCCACGCGGTCGACGGGCATTGGGATGGGACGCGAAGACCGGATTTTCGTCGAATCGCAGCGATCTAATGTCATCGCAGGCGTTTGGGCATGGCGGATTCACAGGGACCGGGGTCTGGATCGATCCCGTTCAGAATCTGTACTATATCTTTCTGTCCAATCGCGTTCATCCGGATGGAAAAGGCCTTGTGAATCCATTGATCGGGCGGATCGGGACCCTGGCCAGTGCCGCGATCGTGCAACGGCAGGATGGCGAGAATTCAGATACATCCGGCCGGGACGTGTTCAACGGCATTGACGTCCTACAGCGAACAGGCTTTGCGACATTGAAGGGCCGCAACGTGGGACTCATAACCAATCAGACCGGCCTCAGCCGTGATGGCGTCAGTACCATCCGACTGCTGCACGACGCTGACGAAGTATCGCTGAAAGCAATTTTCAGTCCCGAACACGGATTGGACGGGGATCTGGACATTCCGAACATCAGCGACCAGCAGGACACAACAACTGGACTGCATGTCTTTAGTCTTTACGGAGATCAGCGTCGGCCAACCACTGAAAGCCTTGAGGGCATCGATACGCTGGTCTTTGACATTCAGGACATCGGCTGCCGGTTCTACACATATGTATCCACGATGGGCCATGCGATGCAGGCGGCGAGCGAACATCGAATTCGGTTTGTCGTGCTGGATCGCGTCAATCCGATTAACGGCGTTACGGTTCAGGGACCGGTTCTGGCAGAAGGTCAGGAATCGTTCGTCGGCTTTCATTCACTCCCTGTCCGGCATGGAATGACAGCGGGAGAACTGGCGACGATGTTTCGTGCGGAATTGAAGCTGGACCTCGAACTGGACGTCGTTCCTGTGGAAGGCTGGAACAGAAACGATTACTTCGACGCAACAGGTCTTGTCTGGACTGATCCGTCTCCCAACATTCGGAGTCTGACTCAGGCGCTGCTGTATCCCGGGGTTGGGCTGATCGAGATGACAAATGTCTCTGTCGGACGTGGCACAGACACCCCATTCGAAGTTGTCGGCGCGCCCTGGATGGATGCCCGAAAACTGGCGGTTCATCTGAACGAAGCCGGGGTGCCAGGCGTGCGTTTTATCCCGGTCCATTTTACTCCGACGACTTCAGCGTTTGCGGGTGAAACATGCCAGGGGGTGAATATCGTCGTGACGGACCGCGGCAGATTTCAGCCTTTGTCCGCGGGCCTGCAGCTCATGTGCAGTCTCATCGCGGTGCACAGAGATCAATGGGACCGAACAAATCTGAACCGGCTTCTCAGCAGTCGGAAGACAGTGGAAGCCGTCGAATCCGGTCAGAGTGTCCACGAAATCGAGCTGCTTTGGGCGGAAGATCTGGCTCGATTTCTGAACCGCCGCAGAAGGTTTCTGCGTTACGAGTAATCGAATACACTCCCCCCGGATTCAGAACGGACTGGACAGGGAAAGCATATGTCGAATATTGAATATGACGTCATCATTGGGCTCGAAGTTCACACGCAACTCAAGACGCGGTCAAAGCTCTTTTGCGGATGCTCCACGGCGTTTCGCCCCAATGATCCAAATACACAGACGTGTCCTGTATGCCTGGGATTGCCTGGTTCGCTGCCCGTTATGAATCGGCACGCATTCGAACTGTCATTGAAGACAGCCTTAGCGCTCAATTGTGAAATCGCGCCGACAACGCGCTGGGATCGAAAACAGTACTACTATCCGGACCTGCCGAAGGCCTATCAGATCAGTCAGTATGATCTGCCATTCAGCAGCAACGGCTGGCTGGATATTGCCGCCGACGATCCTGCGCTGCCGCCGCGACGGATTCGCATTACCCGGGCTCATCTTGAAGAAGATGCGGGCAAGAACGTCCACGACGAAAGTGGCCGCGGGTCGGAAAGTCGCGTCGATCTCAATCGTACAGGAACACCGCTGCTGGAAATTGTCAGTGAACCGGATTTACGCTCGGCTGCTGAAGCGCGTCGCTATCTTGAAAACCTGCGTTCTCTGCTGCTGTTTATCGAAGTATCGGACTGCAACATGCAGGAAGGAAGCCTTCGCTGTGATGCGAATATCAATCTGCATATTCACAATGCGGACGGCAGCCGTACTGCGACACCCATCGTCGAACTGAAGAACATGAATAGTTTTCGCAATGTGGAACTGGCGGTGGACTACGAAGTACGACGTCAGGCGTTGCAGTGGCAGAAGACCGGGCAGAAAATCGGTGATGCTCCGAAACAGACCCGAGGCTGGGATGCAGAACGCGGGGTGACATTTACCCAGCGCGAAAAGGAAGAATCTTCAGACTATCGCTACTTTCCGGACCCGGATCTGTTCCCTGTCACGACAACGATCGACCAGGTCGAGGCTATCCGGAAAACTCTTCCGGAAACTCCCGCGGCCCGCAGGGAACGTTTTCAGTCGCAACTCGGACTGTCCGCGTACGATGCGTCCGTAATTCTTGATCAGGGGCCGGAATTCACGGCCTGGTTCGAACAGATTGCTCAGTTGTGTGGCGACGGAAAAACTGCATGTAACTGGGTGACTCAGGACGTCCTGCGTGATTTGAACGCTGATGGACTGACAATCGATCAGTTCGCGATTACCGCGCCGATTCTTGGCACACTGCTGAAGTGTATCACGAGCGAACGGATCACCACGAAAAGTGCACGCGACATCTATGCGGCGCTTAAGGCGGACGCGGCACAGGACCGTCCGATTTCCATCACAGATATTGACCGCCTGATCTCCGCAAAGGGGCTTGAAATCGTCCGGGATACGGCCGCACTGGATGCCGCGATCGCTCAGGCGATTGCCGCCCGCCCCGATGCGGTCAACGATTTTCGTTCAGGCAAGCAGAGTGCCGTTGGTCCGCTGATTGGGATGATTATGAAACAGGTTGCCGGAGCGGATCCAAAACAGGTCCGCGAACTGCTGATCGCGGCGATCAATCAGTGAATCAGGTTTCGCCTCACCCAGTGACCGCCATCAGGATTCTGATGTGGGCAAACACCGACTGCTACCCGCTATACTGTTCAAGTTTCGTTTGTAGTCCTGCCTTCAGGCGGCGGTCATCGTTAAAAAAGCTGCAATCAAGGCCTGAAGGCGGAACTACGAACCAGGATCATGGCCTCATCGAAGGGTCTTGCGGTTAACGTGCTGTCAGAAGGCCTGTCGAGATCATGCAGAAAATCCCGACAACTTTCCGCCAAAGATCAAATGATGCCCTGAATCGGCATCCCGTGATCGATGTCCAGCCGCTTACGATCCGGCAGTTCAAGCCGACGGGAATCCAGTCCCAGCTGATGCAGGATTGTCGCATGGACATCAGTGACGTAATGCCGATCCTCGACCGCATGAAAGCCGATTTCATCCGTCGCTCCGTGTACGACACCTCCCTTGATTCCACCTCCCGCCATCCAGACCGAAAAGCCAAAGATGTGATGATCGCGCCCGTCCGCCCCCTGAGTTCCCGGAGTTCGCCCGAATTCGCTGGCAAACACGACCAGGGTTGAGTCGAGCAAGCCTCTTTGTTTCAGATCCTTTAACAAAGCAGCGATTGGCTGATCAACGGCTTTGAAATTCCTGGCGTGATTTGCTTTAAGACCACTGTGAGCATCCCACGCTCCTGCGCCGCCGGCGCCATGCTGGACCTGAATAAACCGAACACCACGTTCGATCAAACGCCGCGTGGCGAGCATCTGCATTCCGAACTCACGCGTTTCGGAGTGGTTCAGCCCATAGCTGTCCTGGATTGCCTGCGTTTCTGAAGTGAAATCGAGTGTCTCCGGGACGGACGTCTGCATGCGAAAAGCCAGTTCATAGGCCTTGATGCGTGCGGCGAGTGCTGCGTCGTTAGGATATTGTTCGCCCTTTAATTGATTCAGACGTCCGACCAGATCAAATGCCAGTTTTTGCTCAGCGTAAGTCAAACCGGCGGCGGATTTTCCATAGTCCAGAGGATTCTGCGGATCCACCTGGATGGGCACCGCATCGTGCGCCGGCCCGAGGTAGTGACCATCCTTTGCATTCCAGTATTCGCGTTTCCCGATGGAAATAAACTGTGGCAGGTTGTCGTTGAGCGTTCCGAGGCCGTAGTGAACCCAGGCCCCCAGCGTCGGAAACTCACCGTCCAGCATGTGTCGTCCGGAATGAAACTGGGTCTGTGCACCATGATTGTCATCGGTGGTGTACATAGATCGAATGACTGCGATATCATCAATGCAGCTGCCGACATGCGGTACCCAGTCACTTAGCTCAATGCCCGACTGGCCGTATCGTCTGAAGCCGACCTGCAGCGGGTATAGTTTATTCCGCTGCTGTCCGTTGGCATCGTTGATGACTGTCACACGAGCGAGCTTTAGTTTTTCGGGATTCTGCACGTCTGCAAAGGGCGTCTCGCTGATTGACTTGCCTGCGTATTTTGTCAGTTCGGGTTTGGGATCAAACGATTCCGCCTGAGACACTCCTCCGTTCATGAACAGCCAGACCACACTTTTCGCTTTAGGAGTGTAGTGCGGCTGACCGTCGGGACGACGCCATTCCGCCGTGTGTTCGGCCGTCGCTCGATTTTCTTCAGCGAGCATCGCGGCGGCAACAAGACCGGTGAAACTCAGACAGGAAGTGCGGGTGAACGAGCGACGCGTCGCACAAGGCGATGCGGTCAGAATTTCGGGGGCATGGCGGCGAAACATAAAACAGCGTCCGATGACGGCGGAATCGATCATACTGACGGAGTGCCCGATTGTATCCTTTTCCGGAAGCGCATGAAACAGCCCGCATTGAAAAAGCAAATCGGCCGGAGAATTCAGGCGTCATACCGGTCAATAATGTGGCGGTCGCTCGCTGTCGGCATCTGTCCGATCAATGGGGTCATTGAACGTGTGGAGTTCGTGCTCGAGCCGAACAAAGCGGCTGTCCATTTCCTGCAGCCGATTAAAGTATCCCAGCAACGCTGAATTGAGACCATCGATATCATGCTGCAAATGAGCCAGCGCGGACTCGATACGTTCCAGACGCGATTCGATTGAATGATCCGGGTCTGGTTTCGTCGTCATGGGAATTCTGTCCATCGTCATCAGATATCTCGCCCGGGAAAATCGGGCATCGCTGTCAGTGTAGTCTTAAGTCGCCCCAAGGCGCGAACGTAGCGATCACTTGCTGCCTGCTCAGAAATTCCCAGAACCTGCGCTGCTTCGCGATTCGTGAGTTGTTCAAAATGCCGAAGCGCGAGCACATCCCGATCAATATCTTTCATATCGGCCAGGGCTATATTGAGTTTCTGGGACATTTCTTCGCGCAAGGCTGCTTCGCTGGGACTGGTGAGGTTTCCCAGCAGATGAAACGAGAGTGAGGTGGACGTGGACGAAGACGACCAGCCACGATCGATCGAAAATTCGGCTGCGGCATTTCGTTTCTGCGTGCTCAGGTGACGCCGATGGATATCGACGAGCGTCTGACTGGTGATCAGTCGAAACCAGACGAAAATCGACCGAGAGGCATCGATCAGGAAATGATCAATCCGCTGCACCGCGGATATCCACGCTTCCTGAAGCACGTCATCCGCATCGACCCGACCATGCAGTCGGGGGTCCATGCGAAAGGTCACCATACGCCACAGGCGATCGCGATGTTGCGAGAACAGCTCGGCCAGTGCGTTCTGGTCACCGTTCGCGACGCGTTCAATGAGTTCTGTTTCAGAAGAGGCGTTCGACACTATTCCGGTGATCCGCAGCCGAGACAAAGTACAGCACACATTCCTGCCCCCCTTTGTACACGCAAGCGGCGACAGGAAAAAGTGACCTGCAGCAATTATGCGCCCGCCAGTGCTACTGGCGGATCTGTACCTGTTCCAGCGCTGTGACTTCGATCACGTCGCGTTTCTGTTGCTCAGAGAATCGCGTCCCCTGAACGCCGACCTGCTGACCAAGATAGGCGTCCAGACTGACGTTGCCGGTTGTCCGGAGATCGGCCAGTACTTTACCCGTCGGTGACATCAGCACATATCCGGATCCCTGAGCCGAATCGTCGGCGCGCTGCACGATCCCCGCACCCACGAAACGATTCTGCGGACTACCGGGTGTGATCACACCCGCAGTCGACGATGGACTGTTTCCTGCTTCACTCACGCCTGAACGACTCCCGAAATCGGAATTGGGAAATACAACTGCGGGATCACTCATCGCCAAATCAGATGTACTGTCCGGATTGTTCTGGACGTACAGGTCAAATTCCTGGGCCAGTTGAGCTGGCTGCCCGGCCGCCATCACTGATTCTGGTCCTGCTGCAGCGGTCATCGCGGGAGGCAGCGGTTTTGCAAATCCATAGGGACTTCTGGCAACCAGCGATGCATCACGCTGCTCCGTTGCAGATGTAAGTTGGCGAAGTTCGGCCAGCTTCTCCAGACGACGCCGATAGCGTTCAATCGCCGGATAACGCATGTCGATCGTACCCGCGAGTGATTTCTGAGTCACATTTTCCTGGAGCATGCGATACTCTGTCTCAATCGCGTCCAGATTCCATGTCGAGGAATCCTGACGGAGCATTTCCCCGAAGCGACGGTCGATATCTGCCAATTGCTGTCGTTCGGAGTGTTTCTGCTGCGCCGCCGACAGAGCCGCACTGGGGGCGACAAGCGGCACGTTCGTAACTCCCGCCGTCGCCGGCGCGATTCCTGCATTCGAAGGAAACACCTGAACGCCGTCAGGTCGCGCTGCGTTCCCGGGAACCGCATACGGATCGGCGTTCAGTTGGGCTCGATGGTCGGCATCGGTCGGGACTAGCGCAGAGCCCGGGATCCAGCGACGTTCACGAGTCGGAGGCGCAATCTGCAGCATCGATTGCTCACCACTGCTCATGATAATCTGGCGCTGCCCGAGGATCGTAATCTTTTCGCCGGTCTTGAGACGACGCTGAAAAACCGACGCCTCATCGCCGAAGTCACTGCCGACAAACGCAATCACGCTTTCTTCCGCAACTTCACCCTCTGTATCACTCATCCGCTTCACGAAACGCTCGGGAATCCAGCTGAAGCTTCCCTGTGGTGGATCAATCATGTACCACCCGCCCGGATCGTGTCGATGGACGGTCACCACGGTCTCTCGGGGAAGTTTTTGAGTCGGATAATATGAATCCCCTGCGCCGCTCCGCACAAATACCTCATCGACCACGACTTTAGCTTCGTAGGGAAAGGTCTTGATCTGCGCAGTGACACACGGTGCCGCCAGGGTAGCAATCAGGAATGTGACGAAGTTGAATGCACGCATGAATGTGCCTCCGTTGAGATAAAGATTTTTGCCAGCGAGCAGCACATGATTTGCGGCTCATCGGCTGAAACTGCCGAGCGACAAGGCGTCCGGCAAGATTTGCTGTAGTGGAATGCCAATGAATCAGGGGAACAGTGCGAAATTGGGAACGTCATCGTTTGCCGGAACACCAGTGACAGTGGATGATGGACCCATCAACGATAGAGACGGGAGCGGAATTAAAGGGGGGAAACACTGTGGATTCGCGGTTTTTTCTGCATCTCGTTCAGCGTTCAATGCCAAATTTGCCGCAGTCGGATCAACCTGAACCGAACTGAACCATGATTTCTTAGCTAATCCGCAAATCTTCCTCAAGTCGGGTTTTCAGACGTGTCCGGCCCCGGCATGCTGTGCGAAATCCCGCGACAGAAGCTTTGGTTTTGAAGCAGAGGGCGTTTGGCGTTCAGATGGAAAATCACAGAATTTGTTTGTTACAATGGGGCGTCCAGTGTTATCTCGATTCAGGAACAAGATGCAATCATGGCCCGAAAATCCGATAGTAACTCAGTCAGAAACGACTCCCGAGGCTCTGGGGAGGCGGGGCAAATAATACTGTCTGCTGCCGCAGTGCGGATGCTCGGTAAAGTGCACGACGCAAAGATCGCTCGTGAATTCAATGTTCCTCGCGCGGAGGTTTCTAAAGAGCGCAAGCGTCGCGGGATTCCGCAGTTTGGTCGCGTTGATTGGTCGCCGGAAAAGATCAACTTACTGGGAACGAAATCGGATGGTCGGATCGCGAAGATGCTTGGAATCACCACGACGAGCGTTTTTAAGAAGCGTACGATGCTGGGAATTCCACCATCCGGCCGCTCGCGGGACCTGACGCGATTCAATTGGCGAACTGCTGACATCCGGAAGTTGGGGACGATGCCAGACTCAACGCTCGCACGCGAGTTGGGAACAACGGTTAATGTTGTCGCGGTTAAACGCCAATGTCTCGGGCTATCAACTTCAGGATCGCCGGCAAAATCTCGCAGACCCTGGACAAAAAGGGAACTGGCTATGCTCGGACGAATTCCCGATACGCAGATTGCACAATCGACAGGCCGTGGTCGTCGTCACATTCGAAGCAAGAGAGAGTCGCTCGGTATTCCGCCGTGTCAAAAGCAATTTATCGGACCGTGGACGAAGAAGATGGTGTCATTGCTTGGAAAAGCACCGGACGCAGAGGTGGCCAGAAGCCTTGGGGTTAATATTGCGTCGGTTTCACTACAACGAGCGCGGCGGGGTATTGCGGCCTTTCGTGACAGTCGCTGACCTGCCTGTGAGCGAAAATGAGTGGCAGGACACGTTCGACAAAAATCGACATATGATCGATTCTGGCGTGACGGAATCGGAAAACACAACGATTGGCGTTTTCCGTCAGCGCACTGACGGCACCAGGTTTTTCAGGACGGATACTCGTCGTCACAATACCAGGTTTTCCGTCTGCATCGACCTCGTCCGCGTTTACCACGGCGAGCGACAACGGGAGAACATTCGTGGGCCTGGTCTGCTGGGGGCGCAAATGTCGTTGTGAAATTCCGATTGTTCAGGCTGGATTATGGTGCAGCAGGAACAGGAACATGGTTCCATCCGAACGTGGTTCCATCCGAACGTGGTGCCATCGGAACATGGTGCCATCCACGATTGTGAAGCGGGGCCATGGAGCGACAGCCCCATTCAGAAAGCCTGCGCCCCGCGTGACAGTTACCGGAAGATTTTGTTCAGGCCGGCCCAATATTCTGCGGCCCGATGTATGTCCCCGCTGGCTTAAGGCGGCGATCTGGGAAATTCTGCTCGACTCTGGCGCGGAAATTTTGATCGAGAAAAGGAAATCCATAAAACGGCTGACTGGCACTTTTCGAATTCCTGGAAAACGTCTAAAAGGCGGGGCATTGGAAGGAAAAAATCTCATTTTTATCGTTAAACACGCTGGATTCTGGGCGTCGAACATTGGTCGTTCGACATCCACACTGCTGTGTTTTGGACGGCGCTCACGGACAAACCATGCCGCAAATCGATGTTGAAACGTCGCACCCGACAGCGCTGTATGAATCACTCGGCCTGGCAACTGGCGGCGAAATCCTGCCCGGTATGCCGCCCTTCAGACCTGCGCGCGGTCTGACAAGTCCTCATGCGCAGACTGTCTGGGCAACCTTGTTTCCGGGGCTGATGCCCCTTACAGGCACAACAGAACGTCGTTTGCGACTTGACGACGGCGATCTCGTGGTGCTGCATGATGACTGCCCGCAGAACTGGCGACGTGGCGACCATGTCGTCCTGATGCTCCACGGATTAGGCGGATCCCATCGCAGCGGTTACATGGTTCGTCTGGCCGCGCGGCTGCAGGATCGCGGAGTGCGTGCATTCAGAATGGATCATCGTGGCTGCGGTGCAGGCAGCAGCCTGGCCAGGTTTCCTTATCATGCCGGACGTACTGAGGATCTCGCGGCTGCGGTCAACATGGTCGAACGACTGTGTCCCGGATCTCCGATTTCGATCGCCGGTTTTTCGCTCAGTGGAAATCTGCTGCTGCGCTATCTTGGTGAATCGCTCGACAGTTTGCCTATGAGCCTGTTTCGCGCCGTGGCCGTATGTCCGCCGATTGACCTGCAGCATTGTTCTTCGATGCTCAGCAGCTCCCGGATGGGACAGCGCTACGACTTGTATTTTGCCAGACGGCTGGTGCGACAATTGTCAAATTCGGCGCAATGGCGTGAGGATGTTCCGCTCGCGAAAGTCAGACGACTGCCCCGTCGACTGTATGACTTTGATGAATTGTATACAGCGCCCGCGTCGGGGTTCGCATCGGCTGACCACTATTACGATCAGGCTTCTTCCAGGCCCGTCATCAGCCAGATTCGGGTACATACGACAATTCTCGCATCAACCGATGATCCGGTTGTCAGTACTCAGGCGTTTCGTGGCGTTGAATTACCGCCGAATGTTACCATGTGTCTGACTCAGCACGGAGGACATCTGGGCTTTGTCGGGCGGAGTGGCGTTGATCCTGATCGTCGCTGGATGGACTGGCGTCTGCTGGAGTGGCTGCTGAACTGAATCCACTCGACCTGAAGAGTTCATTACGTTCGAAGGTCATCCATGTCATTTCCCCGTGTTTCGACATTCAAGACACCATCGCAGTTTCAGCGGCGACTGGACGAGCTGCAGCTGGACCTGCCGTTTGATGAAACGCTGAACACGGGCTCAAATGCTCCACTGGAACAGTCTCTCGCGTCTGTGTGTGGTCGCATCGGGAATCGCTGGTGCGTTTTGCCCATGGAGGGCTGGGACGGAACGAGTGACGGGCGTCCGACCGAGTTGACGGTACGTCGCTGGCAGAATTTTGGACGCAGCGGTGCCAAACTTATCTGGGGCGGCGAAGCCATTGCCGTCCGGCCTGATGGACGCGCCAATCCTAACCAGTTGATGATTAACTCGACGACTGTCCGTGATCTGGAAGCGTTGCGGACGACGCTTGAGCAGTCACATCGGGAACATGTTGGCAGCACGGACGATCTGCTCATCGGCCTGCAGTTGACACATTCAGGTCGATTCGCGCGGCCGTACGGTTCCAGGCAACTGGAACCTCGGATCGCTTACCGCCACCCCATCCTGGATCCAAAGTTTGGCATTACGAGTGATGCTGCTCTGCTCTCAGACGATGACATCAAACGACTGATCGATGATTTTGTTGACGCGTGTCGCCTGACTCAGACCGCGGGTTATCGCTGGGTAGATATCAAACACTGTCATGGTTATCTGGGACACGAATTTCTTTCCGGGTACGACCGCAGCGGTGAATTTGGGGGCAACTTCGAGAACCGAACGAGATTTCTCAGAGAAATCGTGGCTGGCATTCGAGCGGAAGTGCCCGGCCTGGGGATTGGTGTACGACTGAGTATCTTTGATTTTGTCCCGTTTCGCCCGGGCACGACCGAAGATCGTACGGGGACACCCCAGGAGACAGGCGACTATCGATATGCGTTTGGTGGCGATGGGAGTGGATTGGGAATCAACCTCGATGAACCGCAGCAGTTTCTGGAGCTGCTGCGTGCTTTGAAGATAGATCTGTTGTGTTCGACGTGCGGCAGTCCCTACTATAACCCGCACATCCAGCGTCCCGCACTGTTTCCACCGTCTGACGGATATCAGCCGCCGGAAGACCCGCTTGTGGGCGTTCATCGACAGATCGCCGCGACGGCGGAACTCAAACGCCGCGTGCCGGAGATGATTGTTGTGGGCTCCGGGTACTCATATCTGCAGGAATGGTTGCCGCACGTCGGTCAGGCAGTCGTGCGGCTCGGAATGGCGGACAGTGTCGGTCTTGGTCGCATGATATTGTCCTATCCGGATTTACCGGCCGACGTGTCGGCCGGGCGAACGATGGCCCGCAAAAAAATCTGCCGTACGTTCAGCGACTGCACGACAGCTCCGAGAAACGGGATGGTCTCCGGCTGTTATCCGCTGGACCCGTTTTACAAGGTCCGACCTGAACGCGAAACGCTGAAAAAGCTGGCGCAGGTGTCGGGAGCCGAACATTGAGCAACTCATCCCCGAAGTGAAGAGAATACGAAATCCGGGTGACTCTGCTGCCTGACGATGTCATCATACTCGCCCCGCTCAGTCGGAAGAGTCCTGATTTCCTGATCATTAACACCACAGAGCTGCGAGAAATTCAAACAATGTCGAAGTTAACGGACAAACGTTTTTCTGAACCGCTTTCCGGTGACGCTGCCAGCTGTCTCGCCAGTATCGAGTGTGAGGTTCAACGTCACTTAAATTTTACGCTGGGCCACCACGATCAGCATATCGACCCATGGTATCTCTATCGAGCGCTGGCGATTGCGGTCCGGGATCGTTTAATCCCTCACTGGAAGAATACGCACCGGGCGATCAGTCGCGGCGCAGGAAAGCGAGTTTACTATCTGTCGCTCGAATTTCTTGTCGGCCGATCGCTGACCAATGCTATCCTGAATCTGGATCTGGAAGATGACGTGCGGAACGCATTGCACAGTTTTGGAATGACGCTTGAGGAAACTGCGGAGCTGGAGCACGACGCGGGACTGGGCAACGGCGGACTTGGACGCCTGGCGGCATGTTTTCTGGACAGTTGCGCCAATCTTAAGCTGCCCGTTGTGGGCTATGGAATCCGTTATGAATATGGGATGTTCAATCAGCACATTGAAAACGGACGGCAGATTGAAGATCCGGATCACTGGCTGCGGGACGGGAATCCATGGGAACTGGACCGCCCGGAAGACACGCGACGAATTCCGTTTTACGGACATTCAGAATATTTTATCGACAACAATGGCAAACCCAGTGCGCGTTGGGCAAACACGCAGGACATTCTGGCAGTACCGTACGATATGCCGATCCCGGGGTACCGCAACGGGACTGTGAACACGTTGCGTCTCTGGCGTGCATCCGCGACGGATGAATTCAACCTCGCCGAGTTCAACGCGGGCGGCTATTCCGAAGCGGTCGCTGAAAAGAATCTTGCCGAGCAGATTTCGATGGTGTTGTATCCCAATGACGCGAGCGAAAACGGTAAAGAGCTGCGTCTGAAACAGCAGTATTTTCTGGTCTCTGCCAGTCTGCAGGATGTCATCAGCGAATGGGTCGCCCTGCATGGCGAAGA
>JAGQQS010000456.1 GCA_020426105.1 Planctomycetaceae bacterium | reverse complement strand
ACGCCGATGCCGACTGAAATTCCGAAGGCCAGGGGTAAACTGCTCCAGACGATCTGCGGCGACAGGCTGAGAAACATCGTGCCGACCTCCGACGTGGCCTGACCACCCTCCAGCATGAACTCCTGCGCCAATAGTTTGATGCCTTCAAATGCGACAGGAGTCAGTAATCCCAGAAAGACGCCGATCAATCCACCACTGCCGGCAAGCACCATGGTTTCGGTAAGGAACTGTGCGGTGATGTCGCTCTGCCGAGCTCCGAGGGCTCGGCGAATACCGATCTCCCGGGTCCGTTCCGTCACCGTCGCCAGCATGATGTTCATGATGCCGATTCCTCCCACAATCAGACTGATCGCGGCAATTGAACCAAGCACAACGTTGAAAATCACCTTGATCTGTTCTGCCTGACGCAGAAGTTCCTGCGGAACGACGACACTGTACTGATTTGTATCTTTGTGATTGAGCGCGAGGCTTTCGCGAATAACAGCCGCTGTCGGCACAACCTCATCTTTATCTGAGATGCGCAGGGTGATCTGATTCAGTTCGACCTGTTCCGCGCTGAATGAGCCGGTCCGGCGATCGACATTCAGATCCCCCATCCGCACGCGCATGGTTTCAAGAGGAATGTAGATATCCGTGTTGTAATCCTGTCCTGACATACTGCCGCCAATCGCGGCACTTGCTTCCCGCGATTCCGTCACACCCACAACCGTATACCGACGATCCGCGATCTGAACTGTTTTTCCGAGCGGGTCTTCGTACTGAAACAGTGTCTGGGCTGAACCGGTTGCCAGCACAGCAACGTTATCTTTGGTACGCCGGTCTTCGTCACTGATGAATCGTCCCTGAGCCATATTCAGATGGTTGATGTCGCGAT
The DNA here is from genome assembly GCA_020426105.1 of Planctomycetaceae bacterium. GTDB lineage: Bacteria > Planctomycetota > Planctomycetia > Planctomycetales > Planctomycetaceae > SXXK01. Next base: position 2,932 of record JAGQQS010000456.1, on the reverse strand, counting down.
ATTCCGGCGTACATCCAACGATGCGGCAATTCATCTCACGATGCAGATAACGACAGGGCTTTGTCAATTCCCTGATCGGGATCGCCTGCTCAACTGTCGGAATTGTGCGAGAAAGCAGCTCATAGTCGGCACGCAGCAGTCCGTATCGCAGAACAAAAGAATTTCCAGACTGACTGCTTGCATTTTCCCGGGGCGGTTTGACGCTGCGCACAATAATATTTGTCGCCCCGAGTTTCAGTACCTGTTCCTGAGCCTGCTGACTGGCACCTTCGCCAATTGCCAGCATCGCGATCACAGAGAAAACTCCGAACACAATGCCCAGCATCGTGAGGCCCGACCGCAATTTATGCAGCAGCAGGCTCTTCAGTGCCAGTTCGATCGTGCGGATGATGTTCATCATGGTTTGGATTATCCCGGAAACACACCTTCGCCTGCGACAACTCCGTCTTTCATATAGATCTGTCGCTTGGACATTTCAGCGACGTTGGGTTCATGCGTCACCATAATGATGGTGCGCCCTTCGCCGTTGAGCTTCAGCAGCATTTCCATGATTTCATGTTCGGTTTTCGAATCCAGATTCCCGGTGGGCTCGTCCGCCAGAATAATTTCCGGATTATTTACAAGTGCTCGCGCGATCGCCACACGCTGCTGCTGCCCGCCCGATAACTGAAACGGACGATGGTCCATCCGATCCCCAAGTCCGACCATTTCAGCCAGATGTTCAATCCACTTGTGTTCTTTGGCACCAATCGAAGGATAACCCGCGCGATAGTGCAGCGGGACTTCGATATTTTCGAGCACAGTGTACTGCGGAATCAGATTGTACGACTGAAAGATAAACCCGATCATTTCGTTGCGAATCGATGATAGCTGGTCATCGGAAAGTAACGAAACATCTTTTCCGCCAATGATGTATTTTCCAAACGTCGGTCGATCCAGCGCGCCCAGCAGATTCAGCAGCGTACTCTTGCCGCTTCCGGACGACCCCATAATGGCCACGAAATCACCTTTGGGGAATTCAATCGTGACTCCGCGCAATGCCTCAACGGTTACTGTGCCCAGTAGAAAGTGTTTCTTCAAATCGATGACTTGAGCGGCCAGTTCCATAGAGTATTACTTTGATTCAGCAGCAAAATGGTGTGCAACGAATTAAATAACTCGCATGAGCCCCCATCAATCCCATACGAGTCACAGGAAGTATGGGGATGATACAGGCACTCGAAGTGTGTTCTGCGTTCAGGATCGATCCGGGGCCGACGATCATAGAAATCTGTTACTGTTCTTTCGGCCGGTCCTGACCACGTCTTTGAAATGCCTGTTGCAGCTCTTCCAGGGTGAGTTTTCCGTCGCCATTCGCGTCACTGCGGTCAAAGGATTCGGGACGTGGATGTTCGTCTTTGGTAATGACACCATCTTTGTTGGCGTCCATCCCGTCAAACATGGCTTTGGGATCTGGTCGGTTTTGCCCGCCTCCCCCTGGTCCTTTGTCCGCCGCAGGATTTTCCGGCGGTGACTGCTGCTTACTGTCGCGGCTGTCTCCGGGTTTGTTGCTGCCGCGTGCCGGCGTGTCCAGCTTCGTGCGATTCGCTTCAGCCTCGGCCGCCAGCTTGGCTTCCAGAGCGCTGAGTTCCTTGGAAAAATGAGTACGCGGATTCATCACCACAAATTCGCCATCAGCCACCCCATCCAGTACCTCCATGTACTCATCATTCGCGTCACCGATCTTAAGTTCGCGGCGTTCCGCCTCGCCACCCACGGCCACAAATGTAAAATAGTGACCCGATGTCGAAATAACGGACTGAATAGGAATCTGCAGTACCGGATCCTTGCGATCTTCAACGATGATTCGACATTCAGCATTCATTCCCGGTTTGAGCGTCCTGACACGTTCAATTTCATCTTTGATTTCGATCGCCGTTTCGTATTCTTTCAGATCCGTGTTGGGCCAGCTGCCGGGGGTCGGTACGGAGGCGACCGTGGAAATCACCCCGCGAAACGGCTGCCCAGGCAGGGCATCCACTTCAATCTCAACCGGCTGTCCGACCACGATGCGGCTGATTTTTGATTCGTGGATCCTCGCGTCGATCTTCATATTCTCGACGTCCGGCAGGTTGATAATCGCCTGCCGCTGCCGCACGGATGCACCTTCTTCGATAATGACGGGCTCACTGCCCCGCGTGTTTTTCTGCGACGCGTAAACAACTTCCCCGGCCTGCGGAGCTACAAGGCGACAACCTTTGATCTGCCGCTGGAACAAGTTCCATTTATCAAGTTCAACAGCGTAGGTAAGTTTTGCGGCCTCCAGTTCCGCACGAAGCTGTGTCATCATGGCTTCGCCTTCTTTCTCGGCACGCAGAGTCTCGCGTTTTGTGTCATCGGCCGCCTGCTGCAACTCGATCAGCTTTCGTTCTTTCATGAAGTCTTTAAGAACTTTCAGTTTGCCCTTATTGACCCCCTGCATGATCTGTGAATTTGTCACAGCCAGGCGAGCCGTTTCCAGTTCATTCACATTGCTGTATCCGAGCCGCGCCTGATTTCGAACCTTCTCATACTTTTCCATATTCATCGACAACTCTTCTTCGGTCTTCTTCAGATCTCCCTGAATTGTCGCTAATTCCTGCTCGTACTCACCACCCGGCGCTTTGTATTTGTTCAAATCGAGCTCCGCGAGTTTCTCAAGAGACAAAGCCGTTCCGACGGCACTCTTGTTCGTCGTTTCCTGGATCTCAATATTGATTTCTGATTTTTCAACAGCGGCTTTCGCTGTGGTCACTTTAATCTGCTGCTCTTTTTCCTTTTCGACCAGGGTCGACGAGTCCAGTTCACACACGACGTCTCCGGCGATGAAATCAAATCGCCGGACTGCCTGCCCGTCCGTCACGAGAATCTCGGAGAACTGGCCCAGCACAATCTCGTAGATCTTTTGTTTGCC
>JAGQQS010000455.1 GCA_020426105.1 Planctomycetaceae bacterium | reverse complement strand
ACGATGTCGCCTCCCAGAAACTGAGCGAGTCGGCGGCTGATGGCCAGTCCCAGGCCAGTGCCACCAAAGGCGCGGGTAACCGAAGCGTCTCCCTGTGAAAAAGGCTGAAACAATCGCTTTTGCTGCTCCGGAGTGATACCGATGCCCGTGTCGGTGACGTCGAAACGAATGGCGCCGCCCAGGTCGTCGAAGCCGACCAGCAGTTTCACCGTGCCGGATTCCGTAAACTTGATGGCATTCCCGATCAGGTTCACCAGGATCTGTCGCAGACGCTTCGGATCACTCTCGATCTCTGCGGGAATCTTTCCGTCGTACTCGACAATGAAATCGAGACTCTTTTCTGTTGCTCGAGCATCCATCATTGAGCGTACATCTTCAATCACCAGTTGCACAGGGAACCGTTCTTTAAGGATCTCCATTTTTCCCGCCTCGATCTTCGAGAGGTCGAGAATGTCGTTAATAATTTCGAGCAGAAAAGTGCCATTGCGTTTGATGGTCTGCAAATAGTGCAGTTTCTGCGGATCTACTTCGTCCGCTGCGAGCAGATCGGCATATCCCAGGACTGCGGTCATTGGCGTGCGAATCTCGTGACTCATGTTCGCCACAAATTCACTTTTCGATTCATTGGCTGCTTCTGCCAGTTTCCGCGCCCGATGCAGCGACTGTTCGTACCGTTTCTGCTCTGACAGGTCGACGAGGAAGACCACATGCTCATCGCTGTTGGGATCCACCGACATCGCGCTGACCATCACGGGCACAGGAGTCGCATCGGCACGCAGCAGGAGCAGTTCAATCGGCGGCATGACACCGGACTTTTTCAGTTGCCAAATCAGAGTTCTGGCCTTCAACGCGTCGGACGGGCGCACGACGGTGTTCCAGTTGAATCCAGTCGCCTGGAATTTTTCCTGAGTGATTCCCAGCATTGCCAGAGCGGCATCGTTTGCACGTCTGACCTCACCGGATTCAGTCGCAAATGCAATCCCTACAGTCGTTCCCGCGATAATTCGCTGCAGTCGGGCTTCCCCAAGACGAACGATCTCCTGGATCTGTCTCTGTTCCGTAATATCCCAGTTCATACCAACAAAACGCAGGGGGCGCTCGGGCGTCGCCGGTATTATCTTGCCGCGTGCCGCCAGCCAGCGAACCTGACCATCCGGACGAATAATGCGAAACTCCGTGTCGTAGTCTGCCTCGCCGTTGATCGTGCGTTCAATCGCAAGGCGATTTGAGTCGACGTCATCAGGGTGGACCATCGACAGAAATTCGGTGCCGGTCATCTCCAGGCGGGGAAGGCCGGTGATCGCCAGATGCTGCTCGTCCCACAAAACGCGGTCCGACTCCGGCTCCCATTCGTACGATCCCATTCGCGCCGAAGACATCGCCATGGTGAGTCGTTCACGACTCGTGGCGAGTTCAATTTCCCAGTCTTTCTGGTTCGTAATATCGCGCGCTGCCAGAACGCCACGGAGTGCGCGCGGCGGCTGAACAGTGCGATCGAATACAATTCTCTTTCGTATGTCCAGCCAGCGAGTTATCCCGTCAGGCAGCATCACGCGATGTTCCATGGCAATTTCAGTGTCACTTGCTGAATTCAGGCATTGCTCGATGCAATCATGCATCTCCTGGCGATCATCCGGATGGAACGTCGCGTGTACACGCTTCCGAGGCACTTCGATCTCGTGATCGCCAATGCCATACAGGCGCGCTGCTTCGCGTGACAGATGAATCGTGTCCGTCACATAATCAATTTGCGCGATCGCGAATTCGGCAACTTCAATTCCAAGTCGCATCTGCTCCTCCTTGGCCCGCAGCGCGTCTTCGGCCTGTTTGGTTTTAGTGACGTCCGTGTTCGTACCAAACCAGCGAAGGATTTTTCCATTGTCATCCCGGATGGGCTGCGCACGCGACAGGAACCAGCGATATTCGCCATCCTTTGACCGCAGCGGGAAGGTGTCATCCCAGGCTTCCCCCTTTGAAAGGCAGGCCTGCCAATGTTCGACGACGCGATCGATGTGATCCGGATGATGGACGCTTTTCCATCCCCAGCCCTGCATCGCTTCCAGTGTGCAACCGGTATAGTCAAACCACCGCTGGTTGTACCAGAAGATGCTGCCTTCCGGATCTGCCATCCAGGCGAATTGCGAAATGTGGTCTGCCAGATCGTGGAATCGCGTTTCACTTTCGCGGGATGCCGCTTCCGCACGTGCTCGTTCCAGTTTCAGTCGCAGGATAGTGGCCAGTTCCCGCATCAGCTGAACTTCATGGTCTTTCCATACATAAGCCGTTGGTTTCAGAGCACTCAGCATAAACGTCAGCTTTTTGGCGCGCTTACACGGTGCGTTGAGAATTGCTCCCACGTTCAGTTTTTGGAAGTTCGCAGACAGCGCCCCCGATCGATCTGAGGCCGCCGTGTCATTGATAATCATGGGCAGCCCGGCAACCAGCTGGCGGCGCTCCGATTCCGTCGCGAATTCGGTCATGTCGTACGTTCCAAGCAGACTGTTCGCTGCGTCCTGACGATGATCGGAGATCACGCTGGCTTGAGTCGCCGCTTCATCCATTTCAATTAACAGAAAATGTGACAACTGCAGATGTTCCGCGACTTGTCGGCTGGCTTCTGCCACAATCGCATCGCCGGTTGCCAATCCCGCCAGTTGCCCCTGCAGATCCGCAAGAAAAGCCAATGTCAGCTCGCGTTCCTTTCGTTCTGTAATATCGACCGCAACGCTGATGATGGACAGCGGCTCTCCGGCTTCGTTACGCCGTACTGTTCCGCGGGAATGCGTCCAGACAATTGCCGCGTTGTCGCCCCGCATCACCCGAAACTCGACTTCATGACTCACGCAGCTTCCCGTAAAAGCTGAATGGATCATGGCTTCCAGGTGAGATCGGTCGTCCGGATGCACAACATCAAGGAATCCGGCTTTGGTGGCATTGAAGCTTTCATCTCCATAACCAAACATTTCATACAGATGGCTGGACCAGGTCACGTGATCCACCGGAATATCCCATTCCCAGATTCCCATTCTCCCCGACTCCAGTGCGAGATCCAGCTGAGCAATGCGTTGCTGCACTTCACGTTCCACCCACTTTCGTTCGCTGATGTCAATGCCCGACGGGATGAGATGTGTAATGCTGCCGTCAGGATCCTTGACCGGCGCCAGCATGAAGTCGATCATCAATCGGGAATCACCCGCCATACGGACTTCAACGTCGTAGCGAACTACTTCGCCCTGCAGTGCCGTGGCGATCGCTGCTTTCAGATCCCTGACAACCTGAGCATCGTGCGACCACCAATAGCATTCCCAGAAAGGACGGCCGATGACGTCTGTACGATCCACACCACCAGCCCATAACGCGGCCTGATTGGCCTCAAGCAAAACGCCTTTTGTGTCCAGGACCCCGATAAACCCAATGGTGTTGTCGATGACGCGGCGCAAATGAGCTTCGCGATCCGCGATCTGACGGGTCCATCTTTTCCGCTCGGAGATGTCCAGAAATGTGACGACACACCCCACAATTTTTCCATCAGCAATCTGGGGGTACGACCAGTATTCCACGTCAAATGACGCCCCATCAGCCCGCCAGTACACTTCATCATCCACGTGAACATGTTCACCAAGCAGAAAAGCGCTGTGAATCCGGCACTCTTCAACAGGATACGGCTGTCCATTTGACCTGGTGTGATGGACCAGATCGTGCATAAACTGACCAACCAGCTCGTCAGGACTCGCAAAGCCGAGGAGGCGGGCACTGGCTTCATTTGCGAACGTGCATTTGCCGTTGAGATCCATTCCGTAAATGCCTTCGGCCGCCGAACTTAACAGCAGGCGCATTTGCTGTTCGCGCTGGGCAAGTTCCAGCTCGGCAGTTTTGTGATCGTGGATATCGGTGTTCATGCCGATCCACGAACAAACGGTGCCGTCCGGTCCGCGTTGTGAGATTGCGCGTGCCAGAGTCCAGCGCCAAACTCCGCTGTGGTGTGCCAGGGGATACTGCTGCTCAAATGGTGTTCCGGTGTCCGTCGAATGTTTCCATG
>JAGQQS010000454.1 GCA_020426105.1 Planctomycetaceae bacterium | reverse complement strand
AAAACAAGTGGCGGGGGCCGGATTTGAACCGACGACCTCGAGGTTATGAGCCTCGCGAGCTACCAGGCTGCTCCACCCCGCGACAGTGTTTCCCAAACGTCGCACAGATTCAGTCATCCATGCGACGGGGACGCGGCATACTATCGGCCAGTTCGCTGATTGCCAGCCACTTTTATTGTGAATTTGCAATGTTCCAACGAATCGTTCTGGCGATTAACCCGCGCAGACCCCCCAATGGCCGAAATAAGTACGCTCCGGGTGCGACTATCCTTCTGTGGCGCGACCTGCACGTCCCGTGCTTTCCCCCGCAATTGATTCCCGCATTTTTGTGTCTGCCTGAACATTCTTAAGTTCGTAAAAATCCAGAAGCCCCAATTTTTGGCTCGCAAAAGCCTCCGCAACCGCTCTCGGAACTTCTGCCTCGGCGAGTACAACGGCCGCTTTATTTTCCTGGATCTTGGCCACCATCTCCTGCTCGCGGGCTCTGGCCGCAGCGCGGCGTTGTTCAGCTTTTGCCTGAGCCACCCGCATATCAGCTTCGGCCTGGTCGGCTAACAGTCGAGCACCAATGTTTTCGCCAACATCGACGTCTGCGATGTCGATGGAAACAATTTCATAGGCTGTTTGAGCTTCCAGACCCTGCTCAAGTACCGTCTTGGAAATCGAATCCGGGTTTTCCAGAACGAGTTTGTACGAAGCTGTCGAACCGATCGCCTGGACAATCCCCTGACCGACTCGAGCAATCACGGTCTCTTCAGTGGCTCCTCCGATCAGCTGCTGGATATTCGTCCGCACTGTGACACGGGCGCTGGTGCGGAGTTCAACTCCATCCGCTGCCACAGCCGACAAAGTGCCCTGCGTACGCTTGGGATCAGGACAGTCAATCACCTTGGGATAGACACTCGTCTTTACGGCTTCCAGAATGTCACGTCCGGCGAGATCAATCGCCTGAGCCGTATTCCAGTCGAGGGGAATGTCGGCCTTTTCAGCCGCGATCAGCGCGCGGATCACATTGGGCACATTGCCCCCTGCCAAATAGTGAGCCTCTAACGCTCGCGTTGAAATTGGATACTTTTTCGTCAGCCCGGCCTGAACTGTCATAATCTTGCTGCGCACGATCACGACCGGATTGACACGCCTAAAGCGCATGGACACAAGATCGAGCAATCCGATTCCTGCCCGTGTCATCTTGCACTGCAGCCACAAACTGGCAAACTGAGCAAAGATGGCAAGGAACACAATCGTACCCATCAGTGCAAAAACGAGCAGCCCCCATTTAATAGGGTCACTAATGTCCGCAAGCAGCAGGTGTTGCATAGTTATGTCTCAATTCAAGGACAGAATCGGAATTCAGATCCACCATGTATCCAACCGTAAATAACGGCAGCAGATTCAGAACGCAGGCTAGTCGAAAGCGGATCACACAGCTTTGCTGCGGCCGGGTTTAATCATCCGGAATCTCGAAGTCAAGTCGCTCCCGAGTTTTGCTGCCGTCGGAAGTCTGCTCGACGGCTAATTCGGATGCGTCGATTTCCGGTAATCCGAAGGGGCGGGCCGTGGCAATATCGTTTCGGGCTCGGTGAGTCGCATGTTCCTCGTCCGCCGTCCAGGGTCTGACGACGATGCGATTGGCTTTCACCGCAACGACGACAACCGGCATTTGTGGTTCGATCAGCATTCCGAGACTTTCGGCGTGAAATCGTTCAGATTCGACCAGCACCATACCACCCGGTGTGAGCAGCGTCTGAGTGACTCCCTGCTGGCCGATCAACCGATCAAGTGGATTAGGACTGGGGGCCTCGGCTTTTGGCGGCGGTCTGAGAATAAGGCGATTGCCGAGCGACGTTTTCTGCATGATTGCGATTGCGCTGAGTAGTGAGCCCGGAATCCCCGCGACCAGAAGGAGTACATAAGTCCAGAAAAAAGCCGGATTTACTCCCCACCAGGCTTTACAGGCGCTCCAGAAGGATACAACCAGTGAAACACTGGCCACGGCGAGGATCATTCCAAAGCTGGGAATAAAGAACTCAAGTCCCAGCAGAAACAAGCCAAGCAGCAACAACATTGTCGCCAGCACCGCGGCGTCCGGCATAATTAAACTTTCAATAGTCAGGTGATGAAATCGTCACTGGCGTGACTTGAACAACACTTCCCTTGTCACCGCATTGACAGTAATCTTACACAAGTCAGGCCGGTTCGAAAATCAACAAGAGGTATCACAGCGGGACAGGCCAATATGATAATCTGTTGCAGGGTGTATACTGCGAAGCGCGACACACCCGATTGCATGTCTCACAACAGATCAAGTGTTTTGCTGAAGACGCGCAGACATCGTACAGAAACCGCAGCATTCCAGGAGCTCACTGATGACCGCATTCATGACAACTCGCCGAACCATGTTGCGTGGTCTGGGCGTCACGATGGCATTGCCGTGGATGGAATCATTGCGGGTTTGGGGACACGAGGCTGGGACCACGGCAGCGACGGGAGACGCACCGATTCGCATGGCCGTTTTGTTCTCGGGCAATGGTTTTCACAAAGATCACTGGTGGGCTCGGGGCGCCGGCAGAGACATGGAGCTGGGCAAAGTCCTTGAACCACTCAGCGATTATCGGGAAAAGCTGCTGTTCGTCAAAGGCCTTTATAATGAAGAGGCGCTCAAGGGCAACATTCACAGTTCTCAGACCGGCAATCTTTTAAGCGGAGCCCCCCTCGAAGCGGGAGGCGGCATCCGCAGCGGTACCAGTATCGATCAGTTGCTGGCTCAAAGTTACGGCCAGACGACAAAGGTTCCAAGTCTGGTGCTTGGCTGCGAAAAAGCCAATCCATCGGTTCACAAAAATTATTCGATGTTGTACAGCAGCCACATTTCGTGGAGTTCACCGAC
>JAGQQS010000453.1 GCA_020426105.1 Planctomycetaceae bacterium | reverse complement strand
TTCACGGACATGTATGCCGATCAAAGCTGTACCGCTGGAAGGTCTTCGTTCATTACCGGTCAGTGCACCATTCGCACGGGGCTCAGCAAGGTCGGAATGCCTGGCGCTCCTCAGGGATTGCAGGCCGCAGACGTCACGATCGCGTCGCTTCTGAAAGACAAGGGTTATGCAACGGGCCAATTTGGAAAGAATCACCTCGGTGATCGCAACGAATACCTGCCGACGCTTCACGGGTTCGATGAGTTCTATGGCAATCTCTATCACCTGAATGCGGAAGAAGAGCCCGAACAGACCGACTACCCGAAGAACCCGGAGTTCCTGAAACGATTCGGCCCGCGTGGCGTCCTCGATTGCAAGGCGAGCGACACGGACGATCCGACGGTTGATCCACGTTTCGGAAAAGTTGGCAAGCAGACAATTAAAGATACGGGCCCGCTGAACAGGAAGCGCATGGAAACGATCGACGACGACGTTGCCAATCGCGCCGTGGATTTCATCAAGCGTCAGTCAAAATCAGGTAAGCCGTTCTTTACCTGGGTCAACTTCACGCATATGCACGCTCGGACGCATACGAAGCCAGAGAGTCTCGGTCAGGCCGGTGAAGCGCAGAGTTTCTATCACGACGCGATGATGGACCACGACAAGAACGTTGGTCAGATTCTGGATGCCATCGATGAACTCAAACTCGCCGACGACACGATCGTAATTTACAGTACCGATAACGGTCCACATCGCAACACGTGGCCGGATGCCGGCATGACGAAATTCCGCAGCGAAAAGAACACCGGTTGGGAGGGCGCTTACCGTGTGCCTCAGGTGGTGCGATGGCCAGGCAAAATCAAGCCGGGTTCCATCTGCAATGAAATCATGTCGCAACTTGACTGGGCTCCAACCCTGCTGGCTGCTGCGGGAGATACTGAAGTCAAAGAAAAACTGCTGAAGGGCTATGAGGTCAACGGAAGAAAGTACAAGAACCATCTGGATGGCTATAACTTCCTGCCTTATTTGACAGGTGCCGCAGCGAAGGGACCTCGCACGGAGTTCTTCTACTTTTCGGACGACGGTGACTTGTTGGGTTTGCGATACGACAACTGGAAGGTGCACTTCATGGTTCAGGATCAGGACGGCACCCTGGAAATCTGGCAACGCGAGTTCCGAGGGCTTCGCCTTCCCTATATGTTCAATCTTCGCACCGATCCGTACGAACACGCCAGAATCACGTCGAACACGTACTGGGACTGGGTGTTCGATCACGCGTGGATTCTGTACCCGATGGGAGATGTGGTTGGACCATTCCTAAAGTCGTTTGAAGAATTTCCGCCGGTTCAGAAGCCTGGCTCGTTCACAGTTGGAAATGCTTTCAAACAGCTCCAGGCAATGCCGCATCAGTAGGCGAATCACATAAGCATTGGTGCAGATATTTTATCGTTTTGCGTACGCCTCCAGCTGACGGTTAAACGAGTTTTTCCAAAGTTATGTACCAGCACTTTGATGCCAGTGCTTATTGAAACCGAAGCGAGGCGTTTGAAAGAAACGCCTCGCTTTTTATGTGGCAGTGATTTGCCGTACTTCACGATTCCTGGGAAAGTCAATTCGATGTTTTCGCGTGAATTCCGATCGTTGCTGATGTTTGGTGCTGCCGTTCTTTTTGGGACGCAATTGATCGCCCAGGATCGTGTCGGCAGTGTGCTGCCATTTCCTCCGACGCCGATGGACAGCGTTGCAAAGCCACGGCTCCAGGATTCCACGATGAAGTGGCCACGGCAGCCGCAACGACTTCCCGCCGATGCGCCGAACATTCTCATTGTTTTGCTGGATGACACGGGCTTTGGCGTATCCGAAACATTCGGCGGCGAAGTGCATACGCCCACGTTTTCGAAGCTGGCCAAAGAAGGTCTTCGTTACAACGCATTCCATACGACTTCAATTTGTTCACCAACCCGAGCCAGCTTGCTGACCGGAAGGAATCACACACGAGTGGGCTCGGGTACGATTGCTGAACGCGCTGTCGCGTTCGATGGCTACACGGGAGTGATTCCAAAAGAAGCAGCGACCATCGCAGAAGTGTTGCGACATTACGGCTATACCACTTCTGCATTTGGAAAATGGCACAACACGCCCGCTACGGAAACGACTTCCATCGGCCCTAAAGATCGCTGGCCAACAGGATACGGCTTCGACCACTTCTACGGCTTTCTGGCCGGCGAGACATCGCAGTGGGAACCACGCCTGGTCAAGAACTACGAACACATCGAACCGCCACACGACGAAAAATACCACCTCACTGAAGACATGGTCGATCAGGCTTTGGGCTGGCTCGACGACCGTCAGGCGTATGCACCCGACAAACCATTCCTGATGTACTGGGCACCGGGTGCCGTGCATGGTCCGCATCACATTTTTCCGGAATGGGCGGACAAGTACAAAGGCAAATTCGACGACGGCTGGGATGCGTACCGCACGCGAGTTCACAAACGGCAGCTGGAGATGGGCATCATTCCACCAGGGACGAAGCTCACCGATCGCGATGATACGCTCGATTCATGGGACAGCATTCCCGAAGGTCAGCGTGCCTTCCAGCGTCGGCTGATGGAAATTTACGCGGGCTTCACTGAACACACCGACGCACAAGTTGGTCGCCTCGTCGATGGACTGGAGAATCGCGGACTGAAAGACAATACGCTGATTCTGTATATCTGGGGCGACAACGGGTCCAGCTCCGAAGGTCAGCACGGTTCGATCAGCGAACTGTTGGCTCAAAACAATATTCCCAACACCGTCGAACAACAACTGACCGCGCTGGAACGACTTGGTGGATTGAAGGCACTGGGATCACCGACGACTGACAACATGTATCACGCCGGCTGGGCGTGGGC
>JAGQQS010000452.1 GCA_020426105.1 Planctomycetaceae bacterium | reverse complement strand
CCACGATTTTCTGCGAAGCGTTCCAGATCAGCGTCGCTGATCCGGAACAAGCAGGAGGGCAGTCCGTCACCGGCAGCCGCCTGAAAGCGGAGCCGTCCGCGTTTCTGCTGCTGTGCGCGGAGGATCGGAGAGGTTCTTCACTCGCGCGGAATTGATCATTCTTCGATCGATTGGCTGCCGCAGAATCCCTGAAGGCTGGGATTTGGCCAAGCGAAAATTCATCGCGTGCTCGATTCAAGACACGTGTGACAAAAGTAGCCATCACTCTCTGAGTGATGAATTGCGATTGAAAATGGTCGTATTTTTTAGCTGAGTCACGCCGAAACTGATAGCTTCATCGACTTTTGTCGCACGTGTCTTGATGGTGTGTCCCCGGGATCTTCCCCCATCAGACAATAGGAAGGCCATCGCGTCCCGGTTCCGCACATGATAAACCCGACCGGCCCAGGCAGATTTCGGTCTGTTTCCTGCGATATCAGAATAATGTTCGTGATTTTAATTGACATGACAATAGTTTACATGTAAACTGTATGTCAGGAAGGCCAGAGTGTGATGTCCCAAAGCCGATTACAAAATGAGCTAAAAAAGCAACGCCCCTTTGATCTGCCGGAGCAGGAGGCGATCCTGAACATTCTGCGGACCAACGATCAGTTTCAGAATCGGTTTGGTCGGCTGTTTCGTGAGTACGATCTCACACCGTCTCAGTACAACGTGTTACGAATTCTTCGGGGCGAAGGTAAACCAATGCCGTGCCTCGAAATTGGTGACAGAATGATTCAGGTGGTGCCAGCCATGACTGGGCTCGTGGATCGGCTCGAAAAACTGGAACTTGTCAAGCGGGAACGGTGCACTCAGGATCGCCGGGTCATTTACATCGAACTCACGGCGAAAGCAAGACAACTGCTGGACAGGATGGATGCTCCTGTGACTGAACTTCACAGGCAGTTAATTGGCCATCTGACTCAGACGGAACTGAAACAACTCAGTCGTCTGCTGGAGAAGGCCCGTTTGAGCGTGCAGGACGACGACTGACGAGTTTTTTGAACTTTAGCATTACGCGTAAACTATTGACTCAACTTCTATTTGAAAGAGACTTGAGATGATGACGTTCCATGGAAAAGTGGCATTGGTGACTGGCGGAACATCTGGCATTGGCAGAGAGACGGCCATCCAGCTTGCACAAGCCGGTGCTAAAGTTGTGCTGGCAGGCCGCCGGACTGAAGAAGGGGGGTTGGTTGTCGAAGAGATCAATTCGAACGGGGGCGAAGCGGTGTTTGTACAGACGGATGTGACGAAAGAGGATCAGGTCAAACATCTCATCGACGAAACGCTGCGACATTTCGGACGTTTGGATATTGCCTTCAACAATGCCGGTATTGAACAGCTGGGGCCAGTCACTGAATTCACAGAAGCTGACTATCGAAAGGTTTTCGACATCAACGTGCTGGGTGTATTTCTGAGCCAGAAGTACGAAATTCCTGCCATGCTGAAGTCCGGTGGCGGTTCTATCATCAACACGTCGAGTATCGTGGGGCATGTCGCAATGCCGGGCGCCAGCATCTACATCGCTTCCAAACACGCCGTTGAAGGCATCACCAAGACAACGGCCCTTGAACTGGCTGGTCAGGGGATTCGAGTGAATGCAGTGGCTCCTGGTGCCATTGCCACAGACATGATTGACCGGTTTGCGGGTGCTGAAGGGTCCGACAATCGGCAATGGCTTGCATCGCAGCATCCGATGGGCAGGCTGGGGCAATCCAAAGAAATAGCAGCAGCCGTGCTGTATTTGGCATCGGATGCGGCGTCCTTCACAACCGGGATCTCATTGCCAGTGGACGGAGGATATCTGGCGAAATAGGCCGTGAGATGCGGGTTTGTGTTTAGGGGCACTGTTTATTAAGGACTTCGAGATTTGGGGTGAAACCATGATTAAGATTCGCAAAGCAGGCGATCGAGGTCACGCCAACCATGGCTGGCTCGAGACTTATCACACGTTTTCCTTTTCGACCTATCAGGACCGTGACCACATGAAGTTTCGGTCGCTGCGGGTCATGAATGAAGACATTGTGGCTCCGGGTCAGGGATTCGGAACTCATCCGCATAACGACATGGAGATCGTGACTTACGTGCTCGCAGGCGCATTGGAGCACAAGGACTCCATGGGTAATGGCGAAGTCCTGAGGCCGGGCGAATTTCAGCGAATGACGGCGGGGACGGGCATCACGCATAGTGAGTTCAATCCGTCCGCGAGTGAGCCAGTTCATCTGTATCAGATCTGGCTGTTCCCTGAACGCAGGGGCATTGAGCCGAGTTATGAACAGAAACGATTTCCGGCTGACGGGCGGCACAACCAACTGCGGCTGGTTGCATCTCGAACTGCAGACGAGGGTTCGCTGCTTATTCACACGGACGCACGCATCTATCTGTCGCAGATTGATGTGGGAAATGAGCTTGCGCATGAATTGGATCAGGGCAGGCATGCCTGGCTGCAGGTGCTGCGGGGAAGTGTCACATTAAACGGCGTCGATTTGAGCACGAGTGACGGAGCCGCTGTAAGCGAAGAAACATCGCTGAAGATTCGGGCTAATACGGACGCCGAGATCATGTTGTTTGATCTTGCGTAGACGAAACCTTTTCAGGAAATGTTCGTAAAGAAGTAGTAGCCATGCAGGCAACATCCTGCTGTCAGGCCGACAGTCGCGCCTGCTCCGCCCAATGCCGCGGATTTAAGCTCTCCATTGCCACTACCACGATTGAAGCAGGGTTTTCACTGCACTGACGAACGTCGCGAGGTATCACAACTCGCGATTCAGTAAGGTTTTATGGAAAGTGGAGGATAACGGGGTCGAACCGATGACCTCTTGCATGCCATGCA